>DXJA01000520.1 GCA_019056875.1 Candidatus Jordarchaeum madagascarense | reverse complement strand
TTTTTTTTTTTTTTTTTTTTTAAAAGAAAAGGAGGGAAAAGAATTTTAAAAGGTGACGGGATTTAAGACGTGTGCTCTCCGAATCTAAATACCCCCCCGCAAATTGAAGAACCACAGAAACCCCCCCCCCCAAAAAAAGATCCCTTTTAGAGAAGAACCCGATTTTAAATATGGACTCCCGCCTCGAACGAGTGTTAAACGCATTAAAAAGCTGGAGAAAAACCAGATTCGTGAAAGCAATCGTCCTTGCAAGTTCCAAGTTCGCATAGTCAACCCCGAACGGAGAAAAAACACCCAAAGCAAAAGCGTACAAAAGCAGGGTGGATACACACATCACCGTCCCAACAGCTGCCATATTATAAAACATCCTCCTCGTAATTACAGGTTCCCGGGGATCCCTAGGGTGACGAAGCATAATACCCGCCTCGGCAGGATCAACAGCAAGCGCCAACGCGGGAAAACTATCAGTAACCAAGTTAATCCACAAAATCTGAACCGCAATAACAGGAATCGGCAACCCAATCATCAAACCAATAAAAATAGTAAGAATCTCACCAACATTCGTGGACAAAAGATAGTATATCGTCTTCTTTATGTTATTGTAAATCGTACGCCCCTCCTCCACCGCGGCCACACTGGAGGCAAAGTTGTCATCAACCAGAATCATCTCCGAAGCCTCCTTAGCAACATCGGTGCCGGTTATGCCCATAGCAACCCCGATGTCCGCCTGCCGCAAAGCAGGAGCATCATTTATGCCGTCACCTGTCATTGCGACTATGTGGTTTTGTTTTTTTAGGGAGTTTACTATTCTGAGTTTGTGTTCTGGGGATACTCGGGCGTAGACGGCGATTTCTTGTACTGTTTTGTCGAGTTGGGTGTCGGTCATTTTTTCTAGTTGTTCTCCGGTTATTAGTTTGCTGTTTGCTTCGAGGAGTCCTAGTTTTCTTGCTATGGATTTGGCGGTGTGTTCGTTGTCTCCGGTGATCATGACTACTTTGATGCCGGCTTTTTTGCTTGTTTGGACGGCTATTATGGCTTCTTCTCTGGGGGGGTCTAGCATGCCTTCGAAGCCCACAAAGGTTAGGTCGTTTTCTACGTTTTGGGGTGTGTATTCTTGGTATTGGTCTGGTATTTCTTTGTAGGCCATGGCTAGTACTCTTAGGGCGTCGCTTGCCATTTTTTGGTTGGATTTTAGGAGTTCTTCTTTGTCTTTGTTGGTTAGTTTTTTTATTTGTCCGTCGTTGTATGTGGTGTTGCTATGGTTGAGTATTATTTCTGCTGCTCCTTTTATGTATGCGATTTTTTTTCCTTTTGGTGTTTTGTGGATGGTGGACATGATTTTTCTTTCGGATTCGAAGGGTATTTCTCCTATGCGGGGGTACTGTTCGCTGATTTCTTTTTGTTTGATTCCGGCTTTTTCTGCTGCTACGATGAGGGCTCCTTCGGTGGGGTCGCCGATTATGTGCCAGTTTTCATTTTTCTCCAGTTTTGCGTTGTTGCAGAGGGCGCCTATGGTTAATAGTAGATTGAGGCTTGGTGTTTCTTTTGGATTAACTTTTGAGTTGTCGTGGTAGAATTCTCCTTTGGGTTGGTAGCCTACGTTTGTTATGTCGTAGGTGGTGTTGTTTGTGTATAGTTTGCGGACGGTCATTTCGTTTTTGGTGAAGGTTCCGGTTTTGTCGGAGCAGATGATGGTGGCGCTTCCTAGGGTTTCTACTGCTGGGAGTTTTCTTATGACGGCGTTTCTTTTGGCCATTCTCTGGACTCCGAGGGCGAGGGTGATGGTGACGACTGCGGGTAGGCTTTCGGGTATGGCTGCGACGGCTAGTCCTACTGCGGCTAGGAACATGTCGAAGATTTTTCCTTCTCTGAGGATTCCTGTTGCGAATACTATTATGCAGATGAGTATGACGGCGTATGTCAGTTTTTTTGCCAAGTCCTTTAGTTTTATTTGTAGGGGGGTTTCTTCTTTTTCCACGGTTTGGAGTAGTTCTGCGATTCTGCCGATTTCTGTTTTCATGCCAGTGGATACCACGTATCCGTTTCCTCTTCCCCGGGTTACGATGGTGCTCATGTAGGCCATGTTATTTCTGTCCGCTACGGGTAAAGTTTTTGCCTCTAATCGTTCTATTCTCTTTTTAACGGGGATTGATTCTCCGGTTAGTATGGATTCGTCTATTTCTAGGCTTGTGGATTCGGAAAGTCGAACATCTGCAGGCACACGGTCACCGGTTTCAATCAGTACCAAGTCTCCAGGCACTAGTTCACTGGCCGGTATCTCTGTCTCATGCCCTCCACGTATCACGATTGCTTTAGGTGCTGTTAGTTTTTTGAGTGCTTCTATTGATTTTTCAGCTCTGTACTCTTGGTAAAAGCCTAATATTGTATTTAGGATGACCACTACCGCGATTACTAGGGCATCGGTGAAGTCTTCTAGGAAGAGGGCGATAATGGTGGCGGCAATGAGAATTATGATTAAGTAGTTCTTAAACTGCTCCGCGAAAATTCGTAAAGCTGAGGGGCCCTTTTTCTCTTGTAGAATGTTTGGGCCAATTTCCTCTAACCTTCGCTTGGCTTCTTCTGTTTTGATGCCTGATTTTTCGGTTTTTAGAGTGGCCTCAACACTTTCCACGCTCATCGTGTGCCATAATTGTTCATTTTCCAAGTTCCATCATCTCAACAGGCAATGAAAGTGTAGGTTGACGTGTATTTGTGTATTCAGTTTAACTGATGGATGGTACATGGTTGCGTTCGTAATTATTTGTATTGGTTTGTAAAAGTTTTTTGTGAAAGATAATTGTTTTTGGGGTTATCTAAATTATCTTTCTTATGGTAGATATCTAGTTTAGAACTTAAATTTAACGTTTAGGGTAAGAATATGAAATTATACTTTTGTTTTAAATCTTTCTTGATGCTTGTTTTCAATTTTTTGATGGATAAAGAAAAGTGAATCTTCAAAACCTGAAATTATTATTAGGCTTAATTGACTGGGTTTCACGAATTTTGTGGGGAATCCCCGTAAAGTTTAAGGATGATGATTGCGTCTTAAGGAAAGGAGTATGATATGTGAAAATTGGTGGACTATATCCGTTAGTAAAAATTTAGGAGTGAATAAGGTGCAGGATTGGATTCTGCCTTACCCTAAGATTCTTCTTGCACTTGGTGGCGTTGGTAGAGAGATAAACGCGGCAATAGTTGCCTTTCATTTGGCTAGGGAAACTGGAGGAGAAGTGGTTGGTTTCCATGTTCACGAGCCGAGTTCCTCGGAGAGGGATGCAAAACACTTTTTTGAGGATATAATAAATTTAGCTTCTAAGTTACGGATAAAATTCAAAATCCATTATTGTGTATCCAAAAGGAACGCAGCCCAAGAGATTGTAAGAGAGTTGGAGGCGGGGAATTATGATGTCTGTATTTGTACTGCTAGAATGAAGTTTTTGTCCAAGTTTTTTGGCAGTGTATCACGTGAGATTGTTAGAAAATCTCCGGTACGGGTAATTCTGGTTTATAATCCTGACCAATATGAGATTCTTCCAGAAAAATTGAACACCATAATAATTCCCCAGGAATCGGAGTATCTGGATAGAGTTGCTCTGGAAACTATCTTTACCATGGGCGGTTCTTGGATTACTAGAAATGCGAAAATCATTTATGTACACGTAACCGAGATTCCTTCAACTGTGCCAATAGAAGCTTCAATAGAGTCTCCAGAAATACGTGATGAAGAATTCGGATTCCTGAGGGAAGTGAGTAAACAGATAGTGGCAACCGCTACCAGTTTTACGCCGGGAGTAATAGTTTCTAGAGACAGAGCAAAAGGATTAGGAACATTTGCCAAAAATGCGAAAGCGGATCTCATTGTTATGGGTGCAGAAAGGAAATACTATGCCCCAAGGTATTTATATAAGATTTTTAGGGGTGCTCGAGCTCGGTTTGTGGAGTCTTTAGCGGATCAGCTTTGTTGTCCGGCGGTCTTCGTTTTTCCCTAAATCTTGACACTATGAAATAAATAATCGCAATCCCGCCTACCCATAAAGCGAGTGACAACAATGTGACTGTACTCATAAAAAATAGGGGAATAAAAGTCATTGAGGCACCCAAGAGAGGTATCAACCAAAAAGATTTGGTTTTACTTCGAAGTCGATAATTGGAAACATTCACCAGGAAAAAGATGATTATAAAGGAGGAACTAGCTAAACCCGCTACAACCCCTAAATCTCCGAATAATGCAAGAGCTAGAGACATAACGCTAGCCGCAATCAGGCTAATGTATGGTACATGAGACCTCCTGCTCAGTTTAATAAACTGTTTAGGGAAAACACCGTCACGCGACATTACATAAGCCAATCTGCTAGTGCCAAAGAGGGTAGCGTTAAAGGCAGAGGCTGTAGAAAGAATACCTCCAAGGCCCACTAGGATTTCGCCCCATTGACCCACCCAAGTCTGCTTTATCGCTTCCGCTAAGGGAGCTTCGGAGGCCCCAGCCTGATACCAAGGTATAAGACCGATAATAACAATAACGGTGAACAGGTAAACTATGTTAACCGTTATAATTGTGATGTAAATCGCTCTAGTGATGTTCCTCTTAGGATTTTTTATTTCTTCGCCTGTGGTGGGTATTAGGTCAAAGCCTTCGAATGCAATGAATATGATGGTGACAACAGCCATAATTGGCAAAATTGGATTCTGGAAAGATGTCGGAGAAAAGATCGGAGAAAAATTGTTAGTATACTGAATACCTATCTTGAAGTCTACAATTCCAATCTTGGGGGTAAGCATATCACGAACAAAGATTAAGCCTACTACTACAAAAAATATGAGGATGGCAACTTTGCTCATAACTATTATGGTTTGAGTTCTACTAGTTTCCGAAACACTGACAAAGTTTAGTAAACCGAATACTGCAACCAAAGCCACAACTATTATTCTCTTATCAATAAGCTGAAAAGCGTTACCAATAATTTGAGACACAAATGAAACATCTAAACCAGAGACTGTACTAATAAGCCCAATTATCGTTCTCTGATTATTGTTTACAAAATATCCTAGATATTCGGAGAACCCTACCGCATACGTAGAGCAAGACACCAAATAAGCAAACCAGAGCGTAGCCCCAGCAACCACCCCGAACACCGGTTTCTTGAAGGCTCTCGCAATATAGGTATAACTAGCACCACTTTCTGGAAAAAGCTGCGACATTCTCGAGTAGCTATATCCGGTCAAAATACTCGCAATACCACAAAAAATAAAAGAATAAATAACCGCAGGACCAGCGGTTCCATAAGCAAGCCCCAAAACAGCAAAGATGCCCGCACCGATACTGGCACCTATTCCAATCATCACGGCGTCTAACAGTCCTAATTGCCGAATTAATTCTCTCTCGTAAATTATGCCTTCAATGTCTTTTTCTTTTTTGCTGTTCATAATGAGACGTCTCTGGTAGGGTAATAGATAAAATAACGTATTGGGTTTCTTCATAAATTTTTTGGAATTCGAATATTTTTGGGAGTTTGGAGCTAAATTTCTTTATTGTCAGTTTTATAGATAGGATTATGAAGGAGAATAATTACTCCATTTATAAAAGTATATTCCAAAAAGTTTGTAAATCGTTCCAAACAAAAATAATGTGTAAACCCAAATAGAGTAAAGATTTAATAAGCCCAAGTTCTCTTGGTTTCCAAACAAATATGTTTTTCGAGAAAATTTGGAGTATAACATGCCAACTAAATATTTCCAAGACAGGAGGAAAATGAATGCAAAAGAAATCTAAAGACGAAGAGGAACTAGAGGAAATAGAAGAGGCAGAAATAGAGGAAATCATTGAAGAAATTGAGAAAGAGGCGGTAGAGGAAAAGGAGAAAAAGAAGGAAGAAAAGGAGCCGGTTAAGGAACGGAGAAGAGAGAAAAAGAAGAAAAGGGAAAAGAGAGAACCAATCGTCAGGGATGATCTTTCCGAGATAGAAAACTTGGTTGTGAATCTTATAGGGTATGAACCCAGAAGGCCGAGAGCTATTACCAGACTGTTGAAGGGTAAACTAAACCAGAATGAGGTGGTGTCTCTCCTTAAACAGTTGGAAGAGAAAAAAATTGTCAAAAGAGAAGGAACAAAATCTTGGATAATGGCTTAAACCAAAGTTGGTATTATTCCTTTTTACATTCCCAGTTTTCCCGGGTTTAGAATGCCTTTAGGATCAAATACTTTCTTTATCCTTTTAATGTATTCTAACCCCGCACCTTGTATTCTCTCCATCCATTCCGCTCTTAGAACACCTATTCCGTGCTCAGCACTGATATTCCCACCGAGAGACATGGCGGTTTCATAAACTTCGCGGGTCAGATTTTTTAGTTTTCCCCATTCTTCCTGGTTTCTTACGTCTATTAATACTCCTGAGTGAATGTTGCCGTCCCCTGCGTGACCATAGAGGCAAACCGGGATTCCGTATTTTTTGGATATTTCTTGAAACCTTTTCACCATTTCGGGGATTTTGGAAATGGGTACACAGACATCTTCTGCCTCGTAGACTCTTACAAGTCTTTTATCCAGATTCATAATCGCTCCACCAGCAGCCTCTCTACCCTGCCACAGCATTTGTTTTTCTGTAGGATCACTGGTCCATTGAACGTTTCTAGATTTGTTACTTTTACATGTTTCAACTATGAGTTCGATTTGTTTTTTCACCTCTTCGCGAGTTCCTCCAACCTCAAAGTACAGTACAGCATCTACTTCCGGAAGATTTAGTTCAGGTATGTAGGAATTCACCGCCTTGATAATGCCACTATCCATAATCTCAATCGCTGTCGGTATCGTGCAACTAAGAACAGAGTTAACAGTTTTGGCGGCATCACTTATATCCCCGAATGGAGCTACTATCACAGCGGTTTCCTCGGGAAGGGGAATAATTCTCAGCAAGGCTTCGGTGATTACACCAAGTGTACCCTCCGCTCCCACAAACAGTTGTATTAAGTCTAGTCCCAAACTTCTTTTAAGAGTTTTACCGCCCAGATCAAGCACTTCACCCGAAGCCAAAACAACCTTAAGACTAAGAACAAAATTCCGGGTAACACCATATTTTACTGCAGTCATTCCCCCAGCGTTAGTGGAAATCATGCCTCCAATCGTGCACATTTTTTTGCTGCCCGGTGTGGGTGGAAAAAAGAATCCGTGTTTCTTTAATTCCTGGTTTAGTTGATTCTGAATTACTCCCGGCTCTACCCTAACGCAAAAATTATCCAGATCAATCTCTAGTATCTTGTTCATCTTTGTGAGGTCTAACACTATCCCCCCCTCAAGGGGAACAGCCCCCCCACATAGGCCAGTTCCCGCACCCCTAGGGGTCACTGGGAGTTCATTAGCATTAGCTAACTTCAGTATTTTAGAGACTTGTTCGGTTGATAATGGAAATACAACTACATCTGGAATCGATCTATAAATAGAGGCGTCCACGGAGTAACAATACCTATCGATAATATCATTTTTAACGTTCTCCTCTCCGACAATACTGGCCAATTTGTTTACAAGAACCTCTTCCAAGATTTTAACACCTCAGATAAGAATCAGTGACGATTAAAGAAACCAGCCACGACCTAGAAAGGCGATGGTAAATAGAAGTTAAATATTTTATTATAATTTACCGTTCCACGGGTTTTGTTAAAAATCGTGTGGTAAAAATTCATTTCGAAAAGCTACTGTTTATAGGAGCGTTTTTTATTTGGATAGGGCAGTGGGTTTTTCGATTTTCTCAAGGTACTCATTTAGAGATTTTACCGTTAGTGTTTTGTTTCTCATGGTTTTTAGAGCCTTAACAAGAGCTTTAGCCATCTCCAGATTTGTTACCACTGGAATATTGTATTCCGTAGCTTTTCTTCTTATGATATACTCATCGGACATCATCTCAGCAAATTTTTCCAGAGTTCCAGAGCGGACAATGTTTATTACCAAATCAATTTCACGATTAACAAGATAGTCTCTGATGTTTGGCTTTCTCTGAGTCTCCCTCATTTTATAAACAGTTTCCACATTCTCCAAACCCGCCCTTTGAAATGATTCAGCAGTGTGCTCTGTTGCGAATATCTTGTAGCCCATCTCCGAAAATTCCTTTGCTAAGGGCAACAATTTATCTTTAAGCTCCTTACCACCAACACTGATTAGCACATTTCCCCCGTTCAAAGGAATCTTAAATTCCGCGGCCTGCAATGCCTTCAGGAAAGCTTCGTCAAAGCTCTCACCCAAACAAGCCACTTCGCCCGTACTCATCATCTCAACTCCCAGCACGGGATCCGCTCCGTCGAGCCGCATGAAGGAGAATTGAGGAACCTTAATTCCCGTGTGATGGATCTCCGGAGCGTGTAAAGCCCCGATATCCTTGAGTTTCTTCCCCAACATAACCGCTGCTGCCTTTTCCATAAGGTTAATACCCTTGGTTTTGCTGACGTAAGGCATAGATCTTGAGGATCTCAAATTGCACTCAATAACATAGGCTTCTTCATTTTTAACAAGATACTGAATGTTAAAGGGACCTCTTATATTCAGAACTATTGCGATTTTCTTACTGTACTCCTCTACCCTGACTGTCATGTTCTTTGATAAACTGTGGGGAGGTATACTCATAGTAGCGTCGCCAGAGTGAACACCGGCATCCTCCACATGTTCAATGACTGCCCCGATTAAAACGTCTTCTCCGTCAGATATACCATCCACTTCGACTTCCCTAGCCCCTTCTATGAACTTGGATATAACCACGGGGTGCTCTTTTGAAACCCTCCCGGCTATCACTAAGAAGTTCTCCAAATGTTCATCGCTATAAGCCACCCTCATGGCGGCCCCCGAGAGAACATAGCTCGGCCGAACAAGAACCGGGTATCCCACATTATTAGCAAAATTTTTTACTTCCTCAAGCGATGAAAGCTTTTGCCATGGGGGTTGAGGAATATTGAGCGAGTCTAGAAGAGCGCTAAACCTGGCCCTATCCTCAGCTCGGTCAATGTCTTCACCTCTAGTTCCTAGAATCTTTGCCCCATTATTAGCCAGTTTCATGGCTATATTGTTCGGTATTTGCCCTCCCACAGACACTATGATTCCCAGAGGATTTTCTTTCTCATATACGTCCATTACCCTTTCAAAGCTCAATTCTTCAAAGTAAAGTTTGTCACTAATATCGTAATCCGTTGAAACCGTTTCAGGGTTGTAGTTAATCATTATGGCTTCGTCGACATCATAATTTTTTAGTGCTAAAGTCGTGTTTACGCAACCCCAGTCGAACTCCACAGAACTCCCGATTCTGTACGTACCAGCTCCAAGAACTATAACCTTTTTCTTCTTATTCTCAAATAGGATATCATCCTCTTCCCCCCCATAGGTTGCGTATAGATAATTGGTTTGAGCCGGCCACTCGGCTGCTAGAGTGTCTATCTGTTTTATAACAG
>DXJA01000519.1 GCA_019056875.1 Candidatus Jordarchaeum madagascarense | reverse complement strand
CTTCCGGCTGGCACCAATACGCGGACAGGAGCAAACACTGTTCCAAGTAGCCGACAACTGCTCCCAGATGTACAACCAAATAAACTATAAACGCAGGCAATCTTTCTTTTCGGGAAGCTTTGACTGGGGCACCGATGAGTTCTACCACCGGTACAAGGGTTCAGTGGGCTCAGCCACAGCCCAGCAAATCATAAGGAAGAACAACGAAGCCTGGAAATCCTTCTTCGCCCTGCTCAAGAAGTGGAGAAAGGGAAAACTGGAGAAGAAGCCCAGACCTCCGGGATACTGGAAACACCGGGAAACCGGAAAAAGACCCCTGAGAATACTGATAAGGTGCGACAGCTACCAGCTAGAAGCTCAAACTCTTAAACTCCCCTTCAGCCTAAAGATAAGGTGGAAGGGAAAGAACCGGTGGAGCGGCAAGCAGGGTCGGCTTGAAATAGTCTACGATGAGCTCTCAGAGAAGTGGTACGCCCACATGCCAGTAGAGGTAGAAAAACCTCCTCTGCACCAGCCAACTGGAGAAGAGAGGGCGTACGTGGATCTGGGGGTGAAAGTCCCCATAATGGTGAGTGTGGGCGGGGAGGTGTTTGGCTACCGGGCAAATTCGACGCTCTCGGACTGGTGGTACTGGAATCATAGGATAGCGAAGCACCAATCCGTGTTGAAGGACGTGAACAGCAGGCACACGTCAAAACGGTTGAAAACGCTTTACAGAAAGAGGCAGAGAAGGTTCAGGGACCAAGTGAACAAGATGGTGAGAGACTTTGTGCACCGATGCTGGCAGAGGGGGGTTTCCGAGATTGTCTGCGGGGATTTGAGAGATATAAGGAAATCAGCAAACTTCTCAAAGAAATCCAATTCAATGATTCACAACTTCTGGTCCATTGGCTACATCCTAAAACGGATAACAGAGAAGGCGGAAGAATACGGACTCCGCGTAGTAACAGTAGAAGAGAGAGGAACCTCCTCAGTTTGCCCAAGATGCGGCTTAAAACACGTAGCAAGAAAGGGCAGACTATTCCGTTGTCTTAACTGTAGATTGGAAGCCCACAGAGACGCCGTGGGCTGCGTAAACATAGGGCTTGCTCAGGGAGAAAACACTGGGGAAGCCGTTAACCGGGCAGTGACATGCCCCACGCTACTCTGTGTGTAGCGTAGAACCCCCGATGCTTCAGCACGGGAAGTATGTCAGAACAATATTTATTAAAAAGTTTAAAAAGTTATGAAAATCAGTAAGTATGTGTGAAACGGTTTAAAAAGAATCTGGCCTGATATATAAAACTATAATTTTTTTTAGATAAAGTATTTAGAACTGAATGAGTGGAGATGAAAAGTCAATGGTTAGTAAGGAAATGGAAATATTAATCAGGGTATTGAAGGAGTATCAGTCGTCTCAAACGGAACCAAGTGTTGAAGGAATGCGTGATGGTTTGAACCAGTTGGCTTCGATGGCCCGACTTCCGAAGGATGTGAAGTGCGAACCAGTGGATGCGGGAGGGACCCCAGCTGAGTGGATTACTACCCCGGGCGTGGTAAGTCAACGTGTCATTTTGTATTTACACGGAGGTGGATACGTAGGTGGATCCATCGAGACGCACCGGGATCTTGTGGCACGGATTTCTCGGGTGTCTAAAGCTCGCATCTTGATAATTGATTATCGACTTGCGCCCGAACATCCCTTTCCTGCGGGTCTTGAAGATGCAGTAGCGGCTTATCGTTGGCTAGTTTCCACTGAGGGAATCAAGCCGGATAATTTGATTGTTGCTGGAGATTCTGCTGGTGGTGGTTTAACAGTTGCAACCCTTGTAAAGTTAAGAGATGAGGGAGTAGCCTTGCCAGCCGCGGCGATATGTCTTTCTCCATGGACAGATTTAGCGAATACTGGGGAGTCTGTAAAGAGTAAAGCGGAAATCGACCCATTCATAACGCCAGAAGGTGGCGAATTAATGGCGAAATTATACTTGAAAGATACGGATCCTCGAAACCCTCTGGCTTCTCCGCTCTATGCAAGTCTTCAGGGATTGCCACCCATGTTTGTTCAAGTCGGAACTTCTGAAATATTACTTGACGATTCGGTTCGTTTGGCGGAACGCGCTAAAGCTGCGGGAGTTAATGTCAAATTGGATATCTGGGAGGATATGATTCACGTGTTCGCTGCATTTGCCGGATTTGTACCAGAAAGTCGGGAGGCTATTGAAAGAATCGGCGAATTCATCCGGAACCTTTTCACATAGAGTAAAAAAATTATTTTGTATTATTTTTTTGCAGCGTATTATTGTAATAATTTTTACCCCTTTTCGACTTTTGAGGTACACTAGTTAAGATTTGAAACTTCCGAGTTCCAGAGAGTATGTAGGTTTTCTTTGGTAAAATAACATTGAATCCTGAATTGACACCGAGCCGATATTCAAGGGATAGAGACGACTCACATCCCACAAAGCTTATTATGTAGTATAAAATTTTTCTTATTCTAATTACTATTTTTGGAGGTTTGGGCTTGAATAGTGATAGGTATGCAGAAGATAAGAGGATGTCTCTTAAGGAGGCAGTAAGTAAATTCGTTAAAGATGGAGACAAGATAGGGTTACACGGTCAAGGGTACATAGATGCTGTTTCCGCGATAAGCGAAATCGGGAGGCAGAAGAAGCGAAATTTGACAGTGGCGGCGAATATTATTACTCACGCGGAACTGCTGATAGGTTTGGGATGTGTGAAGAAGATAGAATTTTCATACGTTGGTCATGGTCTCGTGGGTCCAACTTACGTGGGGCGCAGAGCTATCGAAGAGGGAATACCCAAGCCTATTGAAATTGAGGAGTATACTAACTATACCATGGCTCTGAGGTTCCTGGCTGGAAGTATGGGAGTTCCGTACATGTTGACGAAATCCGTTCTGGGTTCGGATCTATTGAAAGTGAATAAGAAGCTTAAACTCTTCACCGATGAGGAAACCGGTGAACAGTACGTTATGGTTCCCGCGGTGAATCCGGATGTGGCGATAATTTCTGCTCAGAGAGCGGACACCAGGGGAAACGTTCAGTTCTTTGGAATCAGTCCCAGCTGCACCATCGGTGATCTTGCAAGGGCCTCCAAACGCGTGATAGCTTTGGTAGAAGAGGTTGTCTCTTTTGAGGAGATTAGAAGGCTTCCCAATGCTACCATGGTGCCATTTTACTGTGTGGACGCTGTTTGTGAGTTACCCTACTTTGCGCATCCCGCTCTTATGTACTACTATTACATCTATGATATTCCAATGCATCTGTCGTGGATTAGAGACTACTGGAGTAAGGGGCACGATGGTTTTCTTAAATGGGCGGACGAGTGGATTTACGGAATTGAAGACCATTACGAATACTGCAATAGGGTGGGATGGGAACGCCTACATAAATTGACACAACTATCACGCAGATTCGTAGGAACCATAGAAAGCGTAAAAATGTAAAAGGGAGGTTGTTATGGTGAGTAATGAAATTATTCCTGAAAAAGCTATTGCAACCGAATTCCTAGTTTCAGCCACTATGAGAGAGTTGAAGGACAAGGAGACCATTTTTGTGGGTATAGGAATTCCTTTAATAGCGGCTCTGGCTGCCAAGCTCTCCCATGCTCCGAGACTAACGATAATTGTGGAGGGCGGAGCCATAGATCCTGAGCCGAGAAGACTTATGATGGGCATAGCCGATGATAGCTGTGTGGAAAGAGTACTTTCGGCCGATAGTTTAATTAGGGTTTTCTCAGACCAGCAGAACAGACTTGTTGATATGGGTGTGATAAGTGGAGCTCAAGTGGATAAGTATGGAAACGTAAACTCTACCACAATCGGTGACTATTATAAACCGGAGGTACGCTTAACGGGTAGCGGCGGAGCCTGCGACATAGCATGTTCAGCCCAGAGACTTTTAATAATGATGCGCCAAGAACTTAGAAGGTTCCCAGAGAGAGTTGATTACATTACCAGTCCCGGATTCATAGATGGCCCGGGAGCTAGGGAAAAACTAAAACTCAGAGGCGGGGGACCATCAGTAGTAGTTACAACTGCGGGCATTTTCAGATTCGATAAAAAAACAAAGGAGATGTATCTGGATAGCATTCATCCTGGATTACCTCTGGATTGGATGAAACAGAGCGTCGGATGGGAACTGAAAGTACCTAAGAATCTAAAAACCACGCCCTATCCAACGGTAGAGGAGCTTCGCATAATGAGAGAACTAGATCCAATGGGCTTCTTCCTGCAGCTTAAACTAGGACTGTTAGACTTTGATACGTATATGAAATACTTGGAAAAAAGCTTTGAAACCTTTAACAAACTCTACTGCCTAGTATGATAGACCCTAAAGAAAGGGAGGACTGTAAATCGAATAACAGAATTACTAATAAATCTGAGCTAAAATCCCCTATTCCTTTTTTCTTATTTTACAAAATTGGGCGTAAGAGAGTTGAATTAAGTAAATTGCAAAAATTTTTATCAAAAATTTG
>DXJA01000518.1 GCA_019056875.1 Candidatus Jordarchaeum madagascarense | reverse complement strand
TGATTGCTTGCCTTTACGAAGGATACGTGTAATTTCGACCTCCTCGTTGTTCAAATCGGTGAAAATCCGTTCGCCGTCACTATTTTTGTTTCCTATAACGATAGATATTCTGGCAGCTTTCTCTCCGTGGCTTATGTATCTGTCAAGTAATCTATGTCTTTCCCTTCCTAAGGAGCCCAGAGCAATTTTAATCGCGGATATGATGCTAGTTTTTCCCGCGCCATTTCGACCTACAATCACGTTAAAATTAGGAGAAATAGGTAATGAAACGTTATCGTAGGACATGAAGTTGTTCAATTTTACTTCCGTAATCACGTTTTCGCGCCCCACATCTTCTGCATTGTTTCCTGAAATCTCTGAACTTTTTCCCGCTTCTCTTTCAAAAACTCAATGCCTTTTTCTGGATTTGAGGTTAAGAATTCAAAATTTTTTACAATAGCTATCTCATCGCTTGATAATGAATCTCCGCCTTTGAGCTTTGTAAGAGCTAAGAGTAGTTTTTCGTACTGCTTATCGTCAGTGACAATATCTTGAACTAGAGATTGGTGAAGATTAACCTCTCCTTGGAAGTCTATTTTCTGAAACTTTGATTTTTCCTTTATTCTCTGCAGTATTTCTGTTCTCATGGAATGAGCAATTTCCAAAAGAATATCCGTTGTCAAAACTTTTTTACGTCTTTTCTCAAGTAAAACCACGGCGCGGGAGATAAGATTTTCAAGATCAGCACCAGAAAAGTTTTCCGTGGACTCAGAAATTTGTGGAAAGTCAACGTTCTTCTCATACAAAATGGGGGATATTAGTACGTGTAGAATTTCAGTTCGTGCCCTTGCATCGGGGAGGGGGACATGGAGTACATCGTCGAATCTTGTCCAGACCGCTGCGTCTAATAAATCGGGTCTATTGGTGGCGGCTATAACTAGTATGGAGTGGTCGCAAAGATTAGTAGCATCAAGTTCATCCAACATTGCGGAGAGGGTAGCGTTCTGTGATAAATTTCTACTTTGTGCCACAACATCAAAATTATCAATGAAAAGAATGAGCGGTTTGTTATCTGAATCTTCACGAATGAATTTGAAGATTGCGTGAATACCGGGGATAATATTATCTGGTGACCCAGATGCTAAACTCTTTTGAAAATCAATTAGGGGGACTTTGGATTCCTTAGCGAGAGCGTAAACAAGTTTGGTCTTTCCGGTGCCCGACCGGCCCTGTATGAGTAATTTACCATTCAGTTTTGCTCCCTTAGATTTAAGATCTTGAATCTTTCTCAGCAAAGAAGCATAATGCTCTAACTTTGTCTTCTCCTCGGAGTAATTTCCCAGATGATCAAAGGTAAATATCAATTCTTCAGGTTTCTTTATTACAATCTGAAAGTCGAATTTTTCCTGACGCTGAGTTCTCTTTGTCAAAAGAATAGCTGCAGCTAATGCACCACTGATTGAATCTAGCTTCCCAGATAATTCTTTTTCTTCTCCCTCGAGTCCAGTTATCCTCTCAGTAAGGGTATTAATGCTCTGTTTAACTGTTTCTATTATCTCCCCACTTAAACCTCCAGCGTTCTCCTTTATGGCATCTAATTCTTCCTTCAAGCTGTTAATACTATTTACAACATCTTCTAGAGCATCTACCGTGGGAACGTCCGCTAAGGGCGTTGAGATGTAGTCTACTATTACCTTTCTGTTCTTTGGCATAACGCATACCCCGGGTTTATAAAGGGCGCCGTCTCCCGGAAAACAATTTAATTACTGTGTTTAAACGTATAATCAACTGAGATAAAAAATATTTCTAAAGGAGCGGATAAAGAGAAATGGGCGAAAAGTACATCATGTTAACCAAACACTTTCTTGGGAAGTGGAAATGGAACTGCTTAGTCTGTTCCTTAGAAATAGATCCCGTTAAAGATCGAGGAAACGTCTACCAGTGTACAAGATGTCGCCAAATCATGCACCTAGATGAACTCAAAAACTGGATGGATTCCAGAAATTCCAAGAATTGTCCCTTATGTGGATATGAAATAAAAATCAAAGATTAGAGTTCTGAACATTATTGTTACTTAAATCTGATTTTTGAAAAATAGCGAATTTTCCACAGGCAGGACATTTCCCATTTAATCTGACGTAGGCTTTTAGGCATCCCTCGTGGAAGAGAACAGAACAGGCTTCACACTTCCAGTTTGACACCCTATCATTTAGAACCGTTTTGCATAGACCACAAATTCCGCTTGCTGGAAGTAGGAACGGATGCAGATATGCTATGGATGCGAGATTCAGACTTTCAGCGAAAGGGCAGTACGTGTGGAAAACGCCGGATCCCGCGTGACACCCTATTCCTCCTAACTGTTTCCAGTCACTTCTAAGCTCAAATTGGTTTCCAACATGTGTAATAACCCAACAAGGTTCTTTACAAAATCTTGAAAAGATTTTTTTATAGCCATTTAGGAATCCTCTTGAGATGGCTTGGGTTGACGCTGCCAATTCTTCGTCATGAGAATTTCTAAATTGAAAACCTCGATTTACCAGATGCCCCAATTCGTGAGCCATAACTGCAGCAACCTCATCCTCACTCCATCCTCTCAATTTCTCACCGATTATGATAAAATGTTTTTTCGCAATGCTTTTGCTTCCTTTCTTGAGCTCTATGGTTCTGACATTCGCGAGCATATCCTTGGCTGTTTCACCAAACCGGATATCAAATTTTTCATTTTCCAATTCAAGAAATGCAGGTAAGACTAGGTTTCTCAGAATCCATCTCAGATAGTGCTCACTCATTAGGGCAACTCCTAAAAAACTAAACATCGGTAATGCTAATAAAAAAGTAAAACCAAAGTTTAAAAATACTTCCAGATTTAAAGAAAAAACTAAGGTCTGCATTTAGAATCCTGATTTTTAGTAAATGATTTGCGACGGAGAGTTATGCGGGTAGTAATATGGTCAAAAATGAGGAAGCTGACTACTTTAAGCGTCTAGCATTAGAGGCAAAACTGATTAAACAAAAATATAAGGCGTTAGGAATCGGTAGAGATGGAAAGCTTAGTAAGTGGACAGGCTACGTTGCTATAGGTGATAAAACCGTATACATTTCGCTCTCCATACCAGAAGATTTCCCCACCAAACCCCCGCTAATAAAAGCTGAAAAGGTTCCTATTAGTTTTAATGAAGAGTTGAGTGTTCTCAAAAATTGGAAAAAAGAGTATCATGTAACAGATGTTATTGATGCTTTGATAGGATACTTGGAAAAAATGGATAAAATTGATGATAGCATCATTTCGAAAAGACTGGCTGAAGAACTTCAAAAAATGGGAGAAATTTCAGGTGCACTTTTGCGTGGATCAGAATTTGTATCGATTAGAATTGTGAGAGATATTCCTAGTCTCAGGGAATACAGGTTACTAATCTCTTTTTCAAGATACTCAAAACCAAGACTCAGGGGAAAAATTTTAACATTAAAACTATCGCTTCCCGAAGGTTTTCCAAAGGCAAGACCCCAGATAACAGTATCTGGTTGTGAAGAAGATTCAGATTCAAACCTCAGTAAATTTTTAGAAAATCTGCCTCCTATCAGAGACTGGAATAAAGACAGACATCTATCCGAAGTCGCCACGTTCATTTTAGAATTTTTTAACAATTTTTCCCCGCCAGTTTGCCCTATATGCTTGAATAAAATCACCATCCAAGAATATGGAAGCATCTTTCAATGTAGAAACCCTAGATGCTTAAGTATATTTCACAGGAACTGTATTGAAAGCTGGTTAAGCCAAGGATATAGAAGGGAATGTGTGATTTGCAATACACCATTTTAGAAATAGTAATTCCAGCACTTCAAAATTTTACCTTCACACAATGTTTAACTTGAGCTTTTTGGGCGTTGCTATGTGTTTTGAGATTATATATATGTTTTCGCTGGATTTCATTCCGACATCTTTGAGTCTTAATTCTTCCCCTAGAGGAAAATACTCCTTGTAAGCTATTTCAGGATCGGGAATTGCGTATCGTTGAGATATCTGCACCTTAAGATCAAAAACGGTGGCGTTTGAATCCACATTTATTTGTGGGAATTCATCTTCAGTCCCGCAGAGCCAACAATTTTCTTTTCGCTCCCTATTCAAGTAATCGAACCCCCCGGTGATTCCATTGTATCTGTACATCTCCGCGGTTCGAGGGAAACCAAGCAAAACCTTTAACGTTTCTTGGGATTGAATTCCCGCAATTATGGCATTTGTAGTCAGAATCGCAGGTAGTTTTGGAGCTATTTTTTCCTGTATACTTTCCACAAGACCCGCGGTAACTCCAGAAATTGAAATCAGGTCTTTTAGTTTTGCATATTTTAAATCCAGCTCGGTTTTGTACCCCCTTGAAAATAGTTCTTCTATGATTTGGGTTGTTAAACCCTTTATCTTGTATTGCTCCAATTCATTGATTAAATCGCTGGGTTCGCGTCTGCGAAGTGAACACCAAATTCTCTGCTTTTCTTTAGGCGGGTAACACTCGTAACAGGGAGTTACATGGGGAATGATTACCCGCACATGGCCAAAGAAGCCGTGAGTTCCGGCATCGATAAACGGTTTGTTTATAGAAACCGCTAATGAGTTTAGGTAGCGGCGGCCCTCAAAATTATCCAAACTGCTCAGAAAAATGTCTGCTTCTTGGAATTTTTCAATAGGGACATTCTCAATGCTTTCATAATGTGTTTCTACTTCTATACTGGGATTCATTTCTTTTAATTCACGTTCGGCGGCAATAACTTTGGGTGAACCAATATCATGGTCTCGGAACAACATTTGTCTACTTAGATTGGAGAGTTCCACAACATCATTATCAATTATAATCAGTTTTTTAAGCCCCATCAAAGCTAAATTTTTAGCCGATTCACAGCCCAAGGCGCCCACACCCGCTATCAAAGCAGTCGAATTCAAGAGCCTATCTTGATCCCAGGCAACACCCATAACGTTCACGAGTTTCTGTCTATGGTAACGATCCTCCACACTAAGACCCCATTTGAAATTTTATCCAAAAAATTGGAAATCTAAATGTTCTACCAACCCTTATTGGCATAGTTTGAAACAAAATCTTTGGCTCTCTCAAGAAATTTAGCGGGCTCCCGTCGAATCTGATAAGCTGCTTCAGAGTTAAGAGGACTATCAGGATTCGGATTCGTCAACAGGGTCCGTAGAGACTCGATAATCCCCACAATGTTTGTTTGAGGCCTCCACTCTCTCCCCAATATCGCTATACAGATTGAGAACGGGGACTTATCTCCAAAAGCAATGTTAGGATGCCATATTCTAGTGTGCCAAAAAACTTCAGGTGGTTCAAAAGGAAAGCTTCGAGTAATCTTAAGCTCTAACTTGAACATCCCCCCTTCGTAGGGAGAACCAGCAGGACCATATATTACTCCACGCCAATGTGTCAGCTTCCCGTCCACCGAATGAAAATTAGGCTCCTCCTTCCTCATCCGTTGAGCTTCCAAGGCTAGCCGCGACCAGTAACGATCCGAATCGAGTTTAGCAGGCGTTTACGAACCTCCTAGAAAACTTTGCCAATAATGGTTACAAATTTCAATTCCATAAAAGTTTCAATCAATTAAACGAATTTTTTGGAATATATAAATTTCTTGGGAGGTAGGAAGGCTGTTAGATGATTTTTAAATCAAAGAAAAAGAGTACCTCCTTCGATGTCGGAGCTTACATAGAATATTTTATCTCCGTCTTGGACTCCGAAGCTACCTAAGGTGGAGTTTTCATCCTGTAATTCAATGCCTCTACAGGTAAGAGTCAATGCACTGGCAGGAATCCCGCATAACTTGGCCACTCTCTTTTTTAATGAACCTACATCTTCATCTGGATCAACTTCCATCTCAAACGGACTTGAATTTCCGATTGCCGGGACTACTTTTATTTGCATGAGTTTAACCCTCAATAGTAGTTTGTTCATTTCTAACGCTATGTATTCAAAGTGTAGATAAATAATTTAAAGTCTTCTCCTAACCATCAATGTTAGAAAAATGATGTGGAAAGATCGTTGATTTAGAGTT
>DXJA01000524.1 GCA_019056875.1 Candidatus Jordarchaeum madagascarense | reverse complement strand
TCCATGTTGCCTCAAGCGGACCAGTTCTACAAGGAGCGCATCTGGCCCCTAGCAAAACTGGCGATTGGAGCCTCGCTGATGGGCGGAGTAACTCAAGTCATAAACAGCGCACTCATGAACACGGTTGCCATTTCGGGCATCAACGCAGCGGAGCAAGCATTCATAAACCACATTTTCAACGACCCCATGTTCGACGACGTGAGCATAGACTTCACACCCCTGCTAGAGTACCTCCCGTTCGCCAGCGGACAATACGACTACATCGGAAACTACATCACCCACTACGTGTACGGAATGTGGTAACGAAAAAAATAAGAGAAATTTGAATATTATTTTTTTATTAATGAACTTTATTTTCGCTAGGCGTAGTTTATATATCTGTTTGCCTGAATTATTATTGTGGGCGAGTTGTGATGGAATCGTTAAGGTGTTTTTGAAATGGCCATAGGGTCCATTTATGATCGTGAGGATAAGGAGGCTGTAGAATCACTGATTAATACATTAAAGAGGGGGGATGGGGGTAGTCGAGTGAGAGCTGCTCGCGCTCTTGGGATGATTGGGGATGTGCGGGCTGTGGAACCCCTCATACAAGCACTAAAAGATGAAGATGTGAATGTTCGTATAGCAGCTGCCGAGGCTCTTGGGTCCATAAAGGACGCCAGAGCGGTAGAACCCCTCATACAAGCACTAAAAGATGGAAACTGGAGTTATCGAGTGAGAGCTGCTCGCGCTCTTGGGATGATTGGGGATGTGCGGGCTGTGGAACCCCTCATACAAGCACTAAAAGATGAATGCTACCGAATGGAAAAGAGAAGCATAGAAAATATAAAGAATATGCTTTGGGCTCTGGAAAAGATAGGAGAACCAGCAGTGGAATCCTTAGTGCAAGCTCTGAAGGATAAGAACGGCCATTTTCGATGGGGAGCAGCATCGGCTCTTGAAAAAATTGGCTGGCTACCAAAAAATACTATGGAAAAAGTTCTTTACCTGATTGGAAAATCAGAATGGGATGATGTAGCAATAGTTGGGAAACCAGCAGTGGAATCCCTCATCCAAGCGTTAAACGATAGTGATTCATATATTCGAATGGGAGCAGCAAGAGCATTAGGGAAGATAGGAGATTTGCGGGCTGTGGAACCCCTCGTCCCTCTTCTGAGAGAAAAAGACCCAAGGGATGAGAAGGGGAAGGTTCTGGGGGCGGCGGCGGAGGCTCTGGATAGGCTGGGGTGGAAGCCTGAAAACGATTTGGACCGGGTTTATTACCTGATGGCTAAGGGGGAGTGGGAGAAGCTGGCTGAGTTGGGGAAGGTGGCGGTGGAACCCCTATTGGAAGCTTTGCACTATGGGTGGAATTATGATTTACGGGTTGGTGCGGCGAAAACCTTGGGGATGATAGGTGACCGGCGGGCTGTGGAGCCACTCCTTGAGATAATTTGTGAGAATGAGGGGCTGTGGGATAGCAGGTACAGATGCGTAGCGGCGGTTGCCTTGGCGAGAATCAGCGACGGGCGGGCTGTAGAGTTCCTCAGGCGGGTTATGGTGCGTGGGGATGAGTATTTGTACTCTGTGCGGCTGTGCGCTGCAAGAGCCCTCAACCAGCTGGGCTGGACACCCACCATCAACCTTGAAAGAGTGTACTTCTTGGCTGCGAACAACGAGTGGGATCGAGTGGTTGAGCTGGGCGAAGCCGCAATAGGCCCCTTAATCGAAGCTCTAACAGACCCAAACGATGTGTACCGCGAGAAGGAGGAGGTGCAGCTCAAAGCCGTAGAAACACTTTACAAGATAGGGCTCAGAGTGGGAGTCGACAGAGTAATACCCTCCCTCGCTGAGGCCCGCTGGAAAGTCTGCAATAACCGCGTCTGCACCGCGATGGAAAGCGCCCTGGACAAACTGTGGATGAAAAAACTATGCGAGAGAGGAGAAAATGGAGAAAGCTGGGGATGGGAAAATGAGTATCCCCCCGAATAAACGACTCGCTACTGTAACATTCTTTGAGACCCGAAGTTAACTGCGAGGCGGTTTGGAGCGTCCCGGTATACCAGCACAACTCAAAAACCCGAAACACTCCAGAGCTATCAACAAAATCCAGCCAATAGAAAAACTATCCATCCAACGGGTGGTTTGGGCTACGTTAATCCCTACTAGGTGTGCAGCTCAACGCTCTGCAAGGGCTCATAAATAAGGGGGGTGAAATAGTAATAAAACGTCTTGTCAGGAGTCTAGGTGGGATTATTGACGACCGTGTTGACTTCGAGGCGGGATACGCTTTGGAAAAATTGGGCGTAAAGTGGCTGGGCGGGGAGGTCTGGGGGGAAGACGAAAATTACGTGGAGTGAGTGGTTTTAACGTTTCATCTGTTTTAATTTTTTTGAGTTCCGAAGTCTATGGTAAGGTGTTCGGAGAGTTTTAGTGTGCTAATATAATTTTGGGACCAGAAGTTTACACAAAGGTGGTCGGTGAGTCCGAGAAGGCTATTCGTGAAGTGTTTAGGAAGGCTCGTAGCGCTGCACCGTCTATCATATACTTTGATGAATTGGACTCTTTGGCTCCTCGTCGTGGCACGTGGGAGGGCAGCAGGGTTTATGAGAGTGTTCTTAATCAGTTGCTGGTTGAGATGGATGGTCTTGAAGAGTTGAAGAGTGTTGTCTGTGTGGCTTCGACGAACCGTCCTGATCTTGTGGATCCTGCTCTCATGCGTCCTGGACGTTTTGATCGTCTTGTCTTGGTTCCTGCTCCGGATCGTGCTAGTCGTTTGAAGGTTTTTGAGATTTACACGGTTGGGGCGGGGATGCCTTTTGGGATCGGGAGAGCACACGTCTTAACTCCCGTCACCTTTTAAACTCCTATACCCTCCTCTCCCTTAAAAAAAAAAAAAAACAAAGTACAAAATATGGCGTGTTAAT
>DXJA01000517.1 GCA_019056875.1 Candidatus Jordarchaeum madagascarense | reverse complement strand
ATTCGGTAAATTCAGAGTGTTTGGATTAGATAAACAATTTGATAAAGTAAAATTGAGTGAAACACAAACCGGAAACATTGTAGCTGAGATAAAGGCATTAAAAGACAAGTTAAAAGATGCAAAATCAGATGAAGAACAAAACTCAATAGATGAAAAGATAAGAGATAAAAAAGAAGAGGTTAAGCGAATGGCAGAGGAAATACAAAAAATAGCTAACATTTGGGAAAAAACTTATGAGGTGATACAAAATGAGCAATACCCTAGTGAAAACTAACGTTGACGAAAAATGCGCTGAATACGGATTTAGAATCTGCGATTATGTTATAGAGATATACGAGACTCTAAACAAAAAACTGAGAATATATAAAGAAGAAGCAAGCACGACAAACTTAATAGAGATAGCAAAGAAAATTTTCGAAAGCGTGGTTAATGCATTATCACCGAGTGTAAAAGATTTTGAAAATTATGTAAGAATTGATAATCTTAGAGAGCTAACAAAAGTTGCTGAGAAATTACAAAATTCCGAAATGAGTGATGATGAGAAAATTGTGAAACTCACAGAGGAAAGAAAATTCTCTGAATTCGCTAGGGAATGTGAAAACTCCCTAAGGAAAACCCTTGGAATATTATCGGCAGATGGTGTTTTTGCTTCCATAATTTGGATCGAAGCCAAAGATGATAAGTATTATAGAGCAATCAAATATCAGATATCTAAATTCTTACAAGAAGTTTTCATAGTAGATTCTAAATTTAGTGGCGACCCTAACAACCTGAGAAATGAAATTTTAAAAATCTGCAGCGATATCTTTCAAATGTTCTTCGTTAAACAAATCTTAGAACAAATGTTAACCTATGCCCTTTACAGAGCTCGATCTTTGAGGTGATCTCATGAGTTGGGCTTGCTACAAAATACATCTTAAGGCGAAAGCGCCAATACATATTGGCTATGGCGCAGAGCTAGGTATGTTTAGCAGAACGAGATATCACATTCCAGCCAAAAATATCTGGGGGTCACTAACAAATTTAATTACTAAAAATATTATGAAGAATTATAATCCCGAAATATACCAAGAGGTAGGAAAATTCATTAACCAAAATTTTAAATTCTCATATTTTTACCCAGTGGAATACGAGAGAGCAGATGGAGAAATGCGTGTCCAGCAGGTTTTTACCCCAAATTATGAAGAGAAAAAATTGAAATTCGGTGTGTGTAAAAGTGAAGAAAAAAGCTCTATTTCTTTAGAAGAATTTGAAAGAATTTTCATTTCTTCCTCTGCCTCAACGGGAATAGACAAAGGCTCTAAGTCCGCAGAAGAAGGATCTCTTCATGAAATTGAGTTTATTAGAGAGAAAATAAATTGCAACACAGAAGTAAAATCGACAGTTTTTGTAGGATACTTCTTTGTGAGAGATATATCCCCTAAAACTAAAATAGGAAGAGGCGAAATAGAAATATCTTTTACGGACGTAATTGAAGTTAACGGAGTAAAGTTAAAAGAAATGTGGATAGGAGGAGAGAAGAGTTATGGATTTGGTAAGATGGAAACAAATTTAGAGAAGGTTGAGGGCAGAGAAATTAACCTTTTTGATTCTGGTATGCTAGTTGACATAGATAGGAATACTCCTTCTATTTATTGTAAAAATGAACACGAAATCGCTCTTTCTCATATCAGTTTTGAGAATTTAGATATAAAATTGGTTAGAGGCGATGTTGAGCCTCTTGTTGGGAGGGAATGGTCGGAAATAGGTTCTGGACAAAAAATAAGTGAAAATGTAAGGATTTGTATTAGCCCTGGTTCCCAGTTTATTTGTGATGCTAATATTGTTATAGGGAATTTTGGTATTTGGGAAGCATTAAAATGAAAGTTTCCCAAATTTTATGAAAGAATAATAAAGAAAGAAGCTCTAGAAAGCAATAGTGACAAAAGAAGTTCCTCAGCAACGAGGATTGAAATAGTAGCTTAATTCTAGACGCAGGTGAATAATGCAACAAGAAAACAATCCAAAAAACGGAAGAAAACAAATTTTCAGGTTCACCCACAATGGATTCCCTAGAATCGATATTCCTACAAGAGAAGAATTGGGAGCCAGTCTGGGAGGATATCCAAAGCTCGTGCATAGCAAGTAGCGATTATGAACTAGTGGACTTTAGCGGAGAAACCCTAACACTAAAAGCTAAAAAAGAACAAGCCCTCACCACCCGGCATACCCTAGCCAATACTCTCGGCAGACTGCTGTATAGCAAGGGAGTGCTTGTCCTGAAGGTCAAACCTCTAGAAGGTCTAAACGAAACCCTAACTAACGAGATGGAATTCATCATAAAGTACCCCAGCGAAACCGCCTCAGAAAAAATAAAAATAATAAAAGGCTGGTAAACTTCTCTCATTTTGAATTTTAGACTTTTTTTGGTTCTACCGAGGTGTCTTTACAGAAGGTTTTTTATGGCGGCTTGAGGGATATTCTACATGGTTTAAATACCGTTTCTCGAAGAGAACTGTATCACTCATGTTTTTCATAACCTTTCATGGTTTAAGCTATTGGATATTCTAAAATGCTAAGCTAGATTTTGAAAGGTATCTAGGTAAAATTTTTATGAGTGAAAATCCTCTTTTATTTTTGAATTACTGTTAGGTGGGGGAATTTTGGCTTTCGAAAAATTCGGTTTAGAGCCTTACAGGCATCAGATTGAGTGTAATAAGTTAATTTCTGAGGGATGCTCTATTGTTTTGAGGGCTCCTACTGGTTCGGGTAAGAGTGAAGCGGTTTTCATTCCCTTTCTATTACACCGGAAAGCTCTTCCTTTTCACATGATTTACTCTCTTCCTATGAGGACTCTTGTGGAGGATATTGCTGGTAGGTTTGATTCTGATAAGTTTAGGAAACGATGCTCTGGTTTGAGAGTTGTGGGTCATCATGGTAAACGTTTAGAGGCTCCCCTGTTTTATGCCGATGTCATTGTGACTACTATTGATCAGACTGTGGGTGCTTATGCTTGTACTCCTCTCAGTTTGCCTGTTAGGTATGGTAATATTCCTGCGGGTGCTGTTTCTTCTGCGTTTTTGGTGTTCGATGAAGTTCACACCTTTGAGCCGCTATTAGGATTGCAGGCAGCGTTGATTCTAGCCGAACACGCTAATAAAATGGGTTTTCCCTTGGCCTTTTTGTCTGCTACTTTACCTGATGTTTTTGTTGAGGAGTTGAGGAACAGGTTTCAGGCTGAAATAGTTGAAGTTGATGAAGAGGATATATCCACAAGAAAAAACAGAGAAGTCATATTGCATTATTGTGACGAAACTATTACTCCCGAGATTCTGCTCAAGATTTATGACTCATCCAATGGAAAGCTTATCGTGGTTTGTAATACGGTTAGTAGAGCACAGGAACTTTATGAGAGTGTTAAGGGTAAGAGGAACTGTGAAACAATTCTGTTACATTCTCGTTTTTTGGACGAAGACCGGCAGTATAAGGAAAAACGTCTAAAAGAAATATTTGATCCAGAAGCTAAATTCGACAGGAAAGGTATTTTGATTTCTACTCAAGTTATTGAAGTGGGATTGGATATTTCTTCTAACGTAATGGTGTCCGAGTTAGCTCCCATTGATTCTTTGATTCAGAGAGCGGGTAGATGTGCACGGAGAGGGAAAAAAGGTGATTTTTATGTTTTTAATGTTGAAACCCTGCACCCCTATGATAAAGAAGGGGAACTGGTTGATAAGACTCGGGAGAAGCTGAAGAAGATTAATGGTGAAAAGATGACTTGGGTTCTTGAAAAAGAGTTAGTAAATGATATTTTGAGTGAACCCTTCCGAAAGTATCTTGAACTTGATCATGCGGCTGAAATTCTAAATCAACTTGCCGAGGGAGCGTTTGATCGAAGCAGAGAGAGGGTGGCTAGAACAGTTAGGGATCCTTTTTCCTGCGAGGTTAGTATATATGATGAGCCTTCTAGTCTAAAATTCGATGTCTTTAAACTTAAAAGAATCAAAATTCATATGGGTGTTTTAAAACATTTTTTTATTGAAGCCAATCCAAGAGTATGGAAAATAGACTTTTTGTGGTATAAGGATGAACCGGAAGTGGATATTGAACTCGTGACCCGCGTAAGTGATTTTTATCCCTTTGGATTCTATGTTATTTCTCCTGATTATGCTTTATACTCTAAGGATAAGGGGTTGGTTTTGAGAAGACCGGGCAGCGCCATGGGCTTTGTTGAAGGAAGAGAAAAGGTGAAACCGGAGTATACGTTTAAAGAAGAGTCTTGGTTTGACCATGCTGAAAAAACATTGAATGTGTTCAGAGAGAAATTTCTACCACTTTATTCTTATTCTATTAAAGGTTTATCAGAATCTTGGAAAAAAACTGAGAAAGAATTCGTATCTTACATTGAGCAAGTCTTGGTTTTACACGATTTGGGAAAACTGAATGAAGAATGGCAGAGAAAAATTGGTGCGAGGAATAAAACTTTGGCGCATTCAGGAGAAGGCTCATATAAGAGACTTCCTCCCCATGCTACTATTTCTGCATATGCACTTAGTAATCTTTGGAATCGATTACCTCCCCCTTTTGGTGATATACTGGAATTTGTGATAGCCCATCATCATAGTGTTGCGGCAAAAGAAGTACCTAGATACACTCTTAAAGAAAATTATCGAGAAGATGTAGAAAGCGTGCTTAATCTGGTTGGCTGCACTTTAGATTTCAAAATAATAAATGATCAGAACTGCTCAACATCAATAAAGAAATTTCCACTCCTAACAAATTACAAACTTTATGGAACGTATTGTTTCTTTTCTAGAATTTTAAGATTATCTGATAGAATAGCTACAGCTGGTACTGAAGATACTTTGTTTGAATTTGAGGAATGGTACAGGCATTAGATGTTAAATATTCTAGATTCGTGAATAGATTATCCAGT
>DXJA01000516.1 GCA_019056875.1 Candidatus Jordarchaeum madagascarense | reverse complement strand
TGGGGGTCTCACGGCATCACCACACAAAGGGATGCTAAAAAACGCATCAAACCCAAAAAAACTTAACCCCAGAATCGAACGAAACTACATCGCCCTCATTTTTTCTAAAATCGTGCGGTTTTTGGTCTTTATTTCCTTTTTGGAGGTTTTTGACCGCTCTAGAAAAAGTAACCATGACTTTATTGAGTGTGGGTTTCTAAGAGAATTGTTATGACTTGAGCCATGAGTGTCCTAGCCAGCGCCTCTGGATACAGGGTTTTCCCTTTACTGTTCTATAGTTTGATACCATATCCTTTACCTTTCTGGTTAGGTGCCCCCCATTGGAGCAGTCTTTTTGCGGTATATGGTTTACCTGATAAAACTTCTCTTTTTCTGACTAATTTCTAGAATTTTTGACAAATTTGGGTTTCTTTTAATACTGTTATGGTTTTTTGGTATTTTTCCTAAAATGATGTAATCAAAACGTTAATAATTTGATATTGCATATTTAATTTTTAGATGCGTTTGTTGTAGGTGAATATTTAGGTAATTGAGTGTTTTGTGTTTGTAGAGTATTGTCGGAGGATTTAGAGTTACATGGCTAGAGAAGATGGTACGGATTCCAACGTTTTGTTGAATGAGAGTAGGGAGCTGGTGCGTAGAGCTTTGTTGTCAGTGGAGGAGCTCAAGGCGGTTATGGATGAGCTTAACAAGGATCCTGATTTGAGTAAGATTGCACTGGTTATGCTTCAATTGGGTTTTGAGAGTAAGAATCTGGTTGAGGAGATTCTTAATGGCTTGGATTTGGCGGTTTTGGTTGAAAAGCTGGATAGCGAAGACGAGTTGGAAGTGATTAGAAAATTCTTCAGTTATATGGGGCAGGCTTCTAGTGGAACGTCCTCTGGTTGGGTTCCGGAGTGGTTGGCTGAGAATATGAACCGGGAGAAGCTTATAGAGAAATTAAATAATGTGGCGGGGGACGTTATGGCGCCTGTTTATTTTTTGGAGTGCATGGGGTCAGTGAGTCAATTGTTGGTGAAGGAATTAGTTTTAAAGTTGAATTGGGACCCGATAATAGAAAAAATTAGTGGGTCAGAGGATGTCTCTTCTTTGGCGGTGTGTCTGCGGTGTCTGCTTGCCATAGATCCCTTACTTGTGGAGGAATTTGTGAAAAAGATTGACAAGGAGAAATTTGCTAGAATTGTTGAGATAGAATCGGATACAAAGAAATTGGAGGATATTCTTCTCTGCGTTTTTGTGGTTAGAAGGGAAGGGGTTGCTTACGACTTTGTCTGGAGTATAATCAAAGCAGGAGTTTTAAACCTTGTAAGGAAGGAGCTGAAAGACATAAAACTGTTCTTCGTAAGAATAGTGGGGAACGAGGTTCTCAGGGCCTTTTCATGCGATAACAACGAGGATAGGGAAGAAATAATGAGCACCCTTCTGGAATGTATGGGCGCAGAAAAAATAGCCTTAAAAATTAACGGAGAAAAAAACGAGACCCTAGTTGAATCCTTCCTGAAAAGAATCGTGAAGGTAAACCCAATCCTCGCAATGGAACTTAAAGAAAAAGTTCTGCTCAAATACCAAAAATTCCTTGAGGAACAAGTAGATTCCACAGAAACCCACTTCTAGAAAAAACTCAAAAGTATCTCCAAACATAAATTCCAACAAATTCTAAATTGTCAAAATCAGAAATGGCTAAACAAGAAATACTTTTTCCTAATTTTCCTATTATATCCTGCTTTTCGGCTAAGGTTTTTGAGAGAAACCTGTTTATACAGTATTGAGTCTAAAATAAAAAAGGGTGATTGCTTTGAAATCTAAGAAGGGAGCCAAAGTAATTATAGAAACCTGTATGGGCATTAAGCCCGGAGAGAATGTACTGTTTGTGACTCAAGAAGGGTTTTAGGAAACCGCAAAAATCCTTGCCTCTGAAGTATCAGCTCTGGATGCGGAGCCCGTTATAAAAATTGTTAAAGGCTCGGAGATGGAGGTTGAGCCTCCCCAAGAGGTTGTGGAGTTAATGCTTTCAAGTGAAGTTATAATGGCAGTGTTGGAACTCAAGTACCTTCAACTATTTGCTCACATGAATGCCAGAGCGAGAGCCACGGACGCTGGAGCAAGAGTTGGCCTTGTACCCTTTATTCTCTGGGATATTACGGAGGAGGATGTTTTGAGGATAAAGAATCTCACTGAAAGACTAGCGGAAATTATGGGCGAGGGCGGAGAAGCCCATATTTCCACCACTTTGGGCACCGACGTAACCATGTCCATTAGGGGGAGACCAATCCAACAGTTGAAAGCGGTGTTCACAGAACCCGGAGAGTGGGGAGCAGTACCGTTCTACGCCGAGGCCGCGGTGGCACCAATTGAGGGAACCACCCAAGGCAAAGCAATCATTGATGTCTTCATGGAGCGGATAGGGGCTATAAAGCAGCCCATGGAGTGGACTATACTGGATGGAAAACTGGTGAAAATAAGGGGCGGTAAAGAGGCTGAGATGTTAAAACAAATCATAAGAAAAGCGGATGAGAATGCTACAAACATAGGGGAACTCGGAGTAGGAACAAACCATATTTTCAAGAACTTTACAGGTACTATTGGCGACAAAATGGTGCTTGGCACAGCTCATCTAGCCATTGGGAAAAGCGTTAACATTGGAGGTAAAGTTATGAGCAACATTCATCATGACGCGGTGATTAACAAAGTGACTCTAGAAATAGATGGAAGAAAAGTTATTGATAACGGCAAATGCCTAATCTAAATAGCAGAAAGCCTCTCAATAAGCTGTAACTATATTTTTTGCTATTTTAATTTTTTAGAGTAAAGGTTATAAATTGCAGATTAATTGTCTGACTGAAAATCTTTGCCCGGAGGACAGAGATTGACGGTTGGCATTTTTAGATTCAAGGGATCCTACGAAGAATCTATTTGGGATATTCTCAAGAATTTAAACCTGGAAGGCAAAATCTTCGGTTACAATACTATTGTTATTAAACCTAATTATGGTAGTCTTCACCTTGGCTATCCACCGGAGATTCAGGCGAGTATAGGAACCGATCCAAGACTGGTAGCGGCGCTCGTTAAATTATTAAAGGATAATGGCGTGGGAAGGGTGATTGTTGCTGAGAGCGGAATGTACGGAGTTAAAATTGATAAAGTGTACGAAGGATTAGAGTTGGCGAAGAGTATTCCAGAGGCTGGCGGGGAACTATATAATATTGATACGGGCGAATTTGAAACAGTGGAAATCGGTGAAACTACGGTTAATCTGAGTAAGGTTTTTGGTGACTGCGACTTTCTCATCAACATCCCGTCCATGAAGACTCATATATTATGCACCGTGTCTCTCGGGACCAAAAACATAGCTGTGGGAGCCATTGATTTCGAGTCAAAGGCTAAAATACACCGGGAGGGGATACACCGATTAATCGCACTACTGGCCGAGAAAATGAACCCAGACCTCACAATAATCGATGGCATAGTTAGCCATGAGTACCTTGGACCAACCTTCGGTCTACCGCGAAGGACCAATCTACTGATTGCGGGTGACAACGTGATATCCACAGACAGCGTCGCTGCAACCATCATGAACATTGATTCCAGAGAAGTGGAACATCTCAAATTCGCAAGTGAACGCGGTTTCGGTAAGATTGATATCAGTAGAATTGAAATCAAGGGAGAAAAATTGGAGGATAGTGTAGTCGCAGATTTTCAACACTGTTGCAGGATAGATGAAGCTGGTGAGTACTATTCTCGTGCCTTAGGAATCGAGGGCAAAATGGACATTTGCGGTACCGATTATTGCTCCGGGTGTTTGAATGCAACCGTAGGAGTAATATGGGTTATCACCAATTACACCGAGGGAGATACCAAGCCCTTCACATTCGTTATGGGAACAGATGGCGAGGTTCCGGAAAACCCCCGTGGAAAAATCTATATCGTAGGAGATTGTCAAGCGAAAAACAAGGATAAAGGAGAATTCCTACCCGGCTGCCCACCTAACGGGAAAGAGTTTTACCAAATTTTTGTAGAACAGTGCCTAAGTGATGAGGCAAAAAGAAAGGCCGTCGAAGGACAGGAAAAAAGAAAGAATTCAAAGGATCGAAGACTGCCACCCATGAAGCACACACTCAAATACTACCAAAAAAATAACACTAATGAAAACAAATAATAGAAAGAATTTCGAGGACAAACTCCATTCTTTAGAGAGCAAAGAAAAATAAAATTAATAGTTTATTATTTCCCAAGTATCTAATATAAAATTATCTTATTCCTTGATTTACACTTATAATGTTAGTAAATACATTAAATTATGCTTATTATCGTAGTAAACTCATTAGTACCGGACAGAACAATAATATAG
>DXJA01000515.1 GCA_019056875.1 Candidatus Jordarchaeum madagascarense | reverse complement strand
CCAGAATCGAACGAAACTACATCGCCATTAGTTCTACTAGAAAAGTTTAAAATAAGTCGTATTCTCTTTTTGTTTAACATTACTTTAGACATTGTTTCTTACAAATTTCACCAATGCCACAATTTATACTCATTATATGAAGGAGGGCTTTCTGATAATCGAGATTAAGAACTGGCACAGCATGCCAACAGATGAAGTTATGAAGCTTCTGGAAACCGGTCCTAAAGGCCTCGCTAAAGAGGAGATTTCTAGACGGCAGAGTACGTATGGACCGAACAGGATTGAGGAGATAAAAAAGCGGTCTCCTATTAGACTGTTTTTTAGGCAGTTCCAGAATGCTCTAAACTATATTCTGATGCTGGCTGCTGCGATCTCGATTATTGGTGAGAGTCTGCTCGACGCGTTGGTAATCATTATAATCCTCCTCCTAAACGCCACTCTGGGTTTTGTTCAGGAGTACCGCTCCGAGCAGGCTCTGGAGGCGCTCAAAGAACTATCCGCTCCCAAGACCATCGTGATAAGAGACGAGAAAGAAAAAGAGGCTAGAACCGAAGAACTCGTGCCCGGAGACCTAGTCCTCCTGAATACCGGTGATCGGGTTCCCGCTGATATACGTCTCAACACGTCGGTAAGATTACGTGCTTTGGAATCCATACTCACCGGTGAGTCAGGCTCCGAGGAGAAAGTCACCGGGGAACTGCCCGAGGACACGCCTCTAGTAGATAGATTAAACATGGTCTATTCTGGAACCCTTATCACTGGGGGGAGAGGCTCTGGAATCGTGGTAGCCATCGGTATGAACACCGAAGTGGGGAAGATTGCCAAGGAAATCTCGGAGGCTGGTGCAGAAAAAACTCCTCTCCAGAAGAGAATATCTCGTCTGGCTGTTTGGCTCGCAATGCTTGCGGTAATTTTGGCAGTTGTTCAGGGCACTCTAGCCTTTTTGAGAGGCTTGCCCATATTTGATGTTCTTCTGTTTGCTTTAGCCTCAGCTATTTCGAGCATTCCCGAAGGGCTCATAGCCGTTATTACCATAGTTCTTGTGGTCGGTGTCAGAAGAATGGCCAAGAGGAACGCTATTATCCGCCACTTACAGGCCTCGGAGACTCTGGGCTCCGCCACCGTGATATGCACCGACAAAACCGGAACCCTCACCAGGAACGAGATGACGGTGCGAGAAATATACCTGAATGGTGAAACCCTAGAAGTAACCGGCGAGGGATACGTACCCATAGGAGACTTCCGAAAGGATGGAGCAATAATTGACCCAGAGGATAACTCGCATCTCAAGTTGTTTCTGAAAGCCATGGCGCTGTGCAACGACGCCCACTTGGTCTCAGAGGATGGCAGATACTCCATATTCGGAGACCCCACCGAAGGCGCACTGGTAGTGGCTGCTGCCAAGGGGGGAGTTAAAAAGGAGGAAGAAGAAAAGGAAAACCCCCGCATAGACGAAATACCCTTCGAATCCGAACTCGCATGCATGACCACTGTCCACGAATTCACAGAAGAGGAAAAATACATTTACGCCAAGGGCTCCCCGGAACGCATGATAAGCCTCTGCAACGAGATCTACATAAACGGCAAAGTAATAGGAATAACCGAAGAACTCCGAAAACAGGTACTAGATGCAGGCCACGAATTAGCCTCCAAGGGTTACCGGGTTCTGGGAATCTCCTACCGAGTGGTGGGAATTTCAAAATACAGCTTAGCAAGGGAAGACTGCGGCAAAGACCTGGTATTCCTAGGCCTGGTGGGAATGGTTGACCCCCCAAGAAAAGAAGCCATAGACGCAGTTGAAAAGTGTAAAACCGCTGGAATAAAAGTGGTAATGATTACTGGCGACCACCGCGAAACCGCCAGAGCCATAGCTGAGGAAATAGGAATAATGACCAAAAAAGACCTGATACTGGAAGGAAGAGAACTCGATGCAATCCCCGAGGAAGAATTCGAAAAAATAGTGGAAACGGTGAAGGTCTTCGCCCGAACCGAACCCCGCCACAAGCTGAGAATCGTAAAAGCCCTAAAAAACAAAGGACACATCGTCGCTATGACCGGTGACGGCATAAATGACGCTCCTGCTCTAAAGGAGGCGGACATAGGGGTTGCTATGGGTATTACTGGTACTCAGATTGCAAAGGAGACTTCGGATATGGTTTTGACTGATGATAACTTTGCTTCTATTGTGGGGGCGGTTGAGGAGGGGCGGACTTCTTTCAATAATATGAGGAGGGTGGCCTTATATTTGATATCAACCAACTTTGCGGAGGATTTGGTTCTGTTTTTAACTCTTATTATTGGTTTTCCGTTGCCCTTTCTGCCTCTTCAGATTCTGTGGATTAACCTGGTGACGGATGGAATTAACGATAAGACTCTGGCGGTTGAGCCGCGGTATCGGGATGTTCTTAAGGAACCTCCGAGGCCTCCAAGAGAGAGGATTGTTAATAGGGGTGTGTTGTTTCAGATTCTTTATTTTGCAGCGATTATGGCTGTGGGAACATTGTTTGTCTATGGTTTTTCTATTCAGTCGTTGGGACCGTGGGGGGTGCTTTTTAATGGTTATGATGAGCCCCGGACCATGGCCTTTTGCACCATTGTTTTCTTCCAGCTCTTCAACGCTTTGAACGCTAGGTCTAGGGAACATTCTATCTTTAAGATTGGATTATTGTCAAACAAATACTTGGCTATTGGGATAATTTTCTCGTTCGTTTTGAACATCTCTATTGTCTACGTTCCTCTCTTTCAGCATCTTTTTGAAATTACACCCTTGACCCTTAACGACTGGATTATTGTACTCGTTGTTAGCAGCAGTGTTTTTGTAATTGAAGAGATAAGGAAATTGGTGGCACCCCGACTGTTCACTAGACGGCTTTGATGTGTGCTCCCAAAAAATAAGAGGCCTGTTCCAAGATATTCCCATAAAAATTTCTTTTTATTGTCGTTTCATATTTTTTTTCAAATTTTGTTTTGATCTATTTATTTTATGAGGGGTTTTATGGAGAAATTTTCTATGCTAAAATTTAATAAGGGAGTTGTGGAAAGTTCCTAGGTGGAGTTATTCATGTGTGAGGTGATGTCGTGTATAGACGGATATTGGTGGCTACTGATGGATCTGAATATTCTGAAAAGGCTGTTCAACAAGCCATTGATCTTGCTAAAAGTTTTGGTGCTGAACTTATCGCGATAAGTGTGATTAATATGGAGTCTGTGGCTTGCGTTGAGGAGCCTACTAGTGATGTTTATTGTCAGATTCAAGAGAAGCTTGAGAAACGGGCGTTTGATATTCTTGATGGTGTTGAGAAAAAGGCGGTTAAGGAAAATTTACTGTTTAAGAAGATAGTTCAAGTTGGTGACGCAGCAGAAGTTATAGTGGAACTAGCAAAAAGAGAGGGAGCGGAACTAATAGTTGTGGGGACCAGAGGACTTCTCGGTGTTAAAAGAGTGGCACTGGGAAGCAGTGCTGAGAAAGTCGTGAGATGGGCGGAGGTACCAGTCCTGGTAGTTCGCTAAATGTTCTTTACGTTCCCCTACCAACTCCTTTTTGTTAATAGTTGTTTTTAATCCTTGAATGGCTCGTGAAGTTAACTATCAGGCACATGGAAATAAATTATTTTTTTAAACTATTTAGTGTTTTTATCTTCAATTTATTAATCGTATCTTACGAGCTTGGTCTCGATGGGTTGAATCTTAATTCAAATTTATGCCGTGTTTAAAGGTTTTATTCACCTGTGGGAATGGATATTGTTCCTTTTTTTAAAGAAATTTTT
>DXJA01000058.1 GCA_019056875.1 Candidatus Jordarchaeum madagascarense | reverse complement strand
TTTTGATTATCCGGATCTTTTTGAGAGTTATGGAAAATTTTTGGGATTGATTCGTAATTCGGCAAAAGAGTTGAAACGTGTTCTTGGTGAAGGACGAGTCGCGGCTTTTGTAGTTGATGACACACTTATAGATGGCGTAAAATATCCCGTTGTTGCAGACATCACGAAAATATTTTTGGAAGAGGGGTTTAAGTACCGAGATAGAATTGTTTGGGTTAAGCCGGAGGGGTATATTCGTATAAGTCGGAGGAGTGGTGTTTTATTACAGCATCCTTATCCTATGTACTATTACCCCGATAATCTGCAGGAATCCATCCTTATTTTTCAGAATGGCGCTTTTGACTACAAATCCGTCCCTAAAGATGTGAAAACAGAATCTAGAATAGACACTGAGGAGTTTCAGGAAAATAAATGGTATTTGAGTGTTTGGAATATAACGAATGTTTTGCCAATCAATAATAGGTTGGAGGAGGGTATAGCTGCTTTTCCCGAAGAAATACCTTACCGGTTAATAAAATTGTTTTCTTATAGAGACGAAGTCATTTTAGACCCTTTTATGGGTTCAGGAACAACATTAAAGGTTGCCTACGAGCTGGGCAGAAGGTGTGTAGGTTACGAACTCGATTTGGAATTGCTAGATGTGATCCGGGAAAAGCTGAGATTTAATCAACCTACTCTATTTGGACACAAAGTATCTGAAGATTTTGAGGTAATCATAAGGGAAGATGCTAAACATTTAAGGACGAAACTTCAGAAGAAAGTTAAGAATAAACCCATGAGATGAATGAGTTTGCTAGATATTTATGCCGAGATCACAGGGATATCATACACGCCACACTTGTGTAAAGAATTGAATACTTACAATTTTGATGATATTGATGAAGCATTATCAAGAGAAGCTACTTTTAAACTTAAAAAGGATAATCAAGAAATAGCAGTTAGCTGGTGGGTTTCTCCTAAGAGGACACGTTCTTATCCCTATGCACGGGTTTACGATTCGCTGAATTTTTTGGGGAAAAAGATAACAATCATACCGATAATTAAGGATGAGGGGAAAAGGGGTGAGAGAGATTATCTGGAATGGGATACTGTTTCCTTAATGAGTTTATTGGGTGTTTATGTAATTATGTCCTACTACGTGAATGCTTCTATAAACCCCCGCTTTAATAATAAGATAACTAATCAAAGATTCGATATTAATCAGATTAAATCTGAAATGGTGAAACTTTTCTCTTATCAATCTGATGCTTTGCATTGGAACCTATCGCAAGTGGATAAGGTTGGAGAACTCAGTATGAGTGCTCTAAATAGTTATGATAATATTTCCAAGAAATTAGGTGTGGAAATGCATTCATACGATTCTGCTTTAAAGAGGATCAAGTTGCTTAATGAGGGAAAAGAAACTTTCATGAATTTCTCAAGAGGACTTGCAAAGAAGGCCCAAATGAGAGAAAGCGTAACCATACAACCCAAAGAAAAATTGAAGGGCACCAAAGCTAGACTCACCATTAAAAATTATCTGGGAGGACAATACTATCTAACTTCTGACGAAGTTGAACTACATGGAAAAACAGTACATCTCATAGAAGGAAAACACACAAGAACCACAAAACTCCCATCGCTCGGCGACATAAAAGATGGACTTTTAAGAATGATACTATTCACAAATCTAAAAAATATAACTATAAACAGAAAAAAATACAGTCATGTGCCAATTCTAAAACTTACAACGGGTAAAAACTCTAATACAGAATCAGTTACTAAAAAGCAGGGAGAACTACTGAAAATATTAATGAAAGAAGCAAATGTCAACGGATTTCGAATCCTAATAAATAATCAAGACATCACAAAGATACCAATACCCTAGAAGTTTTAGAGCACAGATGAAATAAGGATTAATCGGAGAAACAAAAAACTACTAAACTCTAGTAGAGCTGGGAACTGAGAATAAATTTGAAATTTATTCTGATGCAAAAGCAACTCTGTCTCCGCACATTATAGGTATCAGCCACAACGCCATTCCGAGCATACATTTCTGCTTAAAACATTTCAAGTAAAAAAGTGTGAATTATACTAATATCGGGGATTTATTTTGGGATTGTGAATTTTTTTTCAGCATCTTATCATTGTAGAGTCACACTTGGGGCATTTAACATCTCTGCATGACTGGCCCTCTTTGAGGGGCACTGTTTCCCCACAGCACATACACATGGCTAGACCGCCTGGACCAACAGCGTAGGTGGGACCCCTTAAGCATTTAACATCTTTTCCCCTGCCTTTTCTACCCATAGACTTTACCTCCTTAAAGTTTCTTCCCATGCCTATTAATCTCTTTTTATTTTAACCATTTGATAAAATTTACATTTGGGCAGTTTTATCCAAGAATAAGAAAAAGTGGCCCAAAATAAACATAACCCCTCTTTTCTGCCTATAGCTTTTGGCAAATTATACTTGTTTTTTATCCTGCTCTTGTTCCGTTGGGAACCGGTTCTTCGGGAATAGCCAAAATAGGCGTAATTTTATCGGCGTATCCGATGTCAAATAACATTCCTTCAGAAACCTCACCCATCATTTTTCTGGGTTCAAGATTAACAACGAATAAGGCTTGTTTTCCTTCGATTTCTTTCGGATATTTACGCTCCTGCTTCATACCCGCCAGTATTTTTCTTTTGTGATCCCCGAAATTGACGGTTAGTCTTACCAACTTGTCCGATTTTTCTACATCTTCAACCAGTTCAATGGTCCCGACACGAATATCAACTCTGTCCAGCACATCAAAAGAAATTGTAGATTTAATTGGAGCTACTTTCATTGTTTTCATAGCATTAAATTATACCGAAAATAGCTATTAGATTTATTGCATAAAATAAGGGTCACCTAACATGTTCCTCTTGCACAAATTGAACCTTAAAGCACCCATTGGAGAGTAAGAAGACAAATATTATTCCATTGACACCTTAAGTCACTCAAATATAGCTTTATGGAGAACATATGCATTTATAAGAGGAAACCCCAAAAAGTTAAAGTTAGGAGGAGCGATTATGACCGATTTTGAAATATTGATACCGGACTCTGCGGATGAATTTGATACTTTCGTAGAACATTTTGACCAGCAGATAAAAAATTCGAACCTGAAAAGAGCCGCTAAAATAGCGCAAACGGAATGGGATCTCAGCGGAGGCATACTCTCAAAAGGTAATGTAAATATCCACCGAAGCGCGAATAACATTATTGTCCATGTGAAATCTAAAATAGATGTCCTCGTGATAATTATCGTCATTGTATTATTCCTACTGATGGGGCTAATTACAGTTTTGCTTGGAATAATTATTCTTGCAATTGCATTAAACAACGAATCAAAAATTGGTACCGAAGTAAGAAGAGCGACAGAAAGTGCGAAAACAAAAATCTTAATGAAGGCTTCGTATCGTATTGAGACAGGTTTGGACATGGGCAAAAAGAAAATTACGGAATGTCCTAGTTGCGGCAAACCCCTATCCAAAGAAGGAGGGTTCTGTCCTTACTGCGGATCTAAGTTGGAGAAGTGTACAGTCTGTAACCTTATCATAGGTAAAGACGATGAAATCACCAAATGCCCCTATTGCTCTGGAATAGCGCACAGAGATCACATACTGGAATACATTAAGATAAAGGGGGAGTGTCCCAGATGTGGAAAAGAGCTGAAAAAGTATGAACTAGTTTGATTTAATCTCTTTCAAGCAAAACCAACCAAAATTTTTCCTTTATATATCCTTGCTCTTTTTAAACTTAGCTAAAATAA
>DXJA01000057.1 GCA_019056875.1 Candidatus Jordarchaeum madagascarense | reverse complement strand
CAGTAAAAGAGATTGCAAGAATAGTTCAGAAAAAAGGTTTGGCGGTTCTCTCCACTCTTAGGAAGAAAACGACCAAGAAAGAAATAAGAGAGTTGATTGAAGAAGCGGGGTTAAAAGAAAAAGAAGTATATGAAGTAAGCGAAGATATAGTGATAATAACTTATAAAAATGCACTGCCCTAAAAAGAATCCCTCTCGTTGATAATAGTATAGATCATTAAATCTTTGGACGAAAAATTAATAATCTATTTGTCTAGTTCGTGAACATGGTTTACATTATGAACACTGCGGGCAAAAAAACAATGAGTATCAAATGGTAAGAGGCCTCGAAATTGGTTTTGAAACCGAATTTTGACCTTCACATTCACACAAATTGGTCGGACGGTATCTCGAGCTGCCGAGAAATGGTAGAGTATTCTATATCCAAGGAGATACGTTTACTAGGTATTTCAGATCACTTCTCTACAGACCCCGAGAAAAACCCCAGAATGGCTCGAAGACTTTCAGACTACTATGAAGAGATTAGATTCCTAGGAAAAGAGTTTGAAAAACAAATCAGGGTAAAAGCTTCTTTGGAAGTTGATGCACGAACTTATGATTTTTTATCTGAGAAATCTATAAAAGTGTTAACCAGTCAAGATTTTGACTACTATTTGTTTGAGTATGTAACAGACCCGTACAGCTATTACCCTATTGAAACCAGGGATCCCGTAATAATCATATCAAAAATAAAGAAGTTTAAAGAAATACTCTCAGATTCCTGCCCGGTGGGAATAGCACATATGGAAGTACGTTATCTAAAGGAGGATAAATTGGAAAAAGTTGTTGACGATTTGGCCGAGGCTGAACTCTTCGTGGAACTAAACAGCTCCAAAGATAATTACAAACACGAAAAATTCAAACCCATAATAGAAAGAGAAGACATAAAACTCTCTATAGGGTCTGACGCACACATCAAAACGCGTATAGGGGATATAGCGTACCCCCTAAAACTTCTTAAAAGTTATAACGCAACAAAACGCTTAATATTCCTAGAAGATCTAATATGATTTTTCCAATTAGTTCCTTATAATCTTGTAAACCTCTCTGGCAATCATCAGTTCTTCATTAGTCTTTTTAACCTTAACAATCACCTTGGACTTTTTACCAGAGATAATTTCTTGATTTGAAAGATTTTTTTCTTCATCAAGTTCCGCTCCGAGATAGGAAAGCGCCTCTACCACCCTTTGCCTAACCCTCCACTCATTTTCACCAATACCCCCCGTAAAAATCAAACAGTCTAAACCACCTAAAACAGAAACATAAGCACCAATATATTTTATTAGGCGATAAACAAAAACATCAATAGCTAGTTTTGCTTCATCTTTTTCCGAAACCACAAGCTCCCTCACATCATTACTCTCTCGCGATAAACCTAGTAGCCCAGACTTCTCATTAAACAGTTTATTAAGTTCCTGTGATGTAAATCCTTTGTTTAAAAGATAAAAAATAATTCCCGGATCCAAATCCCCAGTTCTGGTGCCCATTACTAAACCCTCTAGGGGAGTTAGACCCATGCTAGTATCGATACACTTGCCATCAAGTATTGCGGCTATTGAAGCGCCGTTACCAAGGTGGCATGAAATCACTTTTCCCGGCTCGTTGAGGGAAATATACGTGTGAGAAATTCCATGGAATCCATAACGTCTAATGCAGTATTTTTCAGTAATTTCCTTCGGAAGAGCGTATGTGTAAGCAACTGGGGGCATAGTTTGATGAAAAGACGTATCAAAAACAGCAATCTGTGAAACCTCAAACGAATTGCAAGCCTTTATTACAGCTAATTCGGGAGGATTGTGTAATGGAGCTAAAGGGGTAGCCTTCTCAATTTTTTCTAACACTTCTTCATTAATTAATTTACTTTCGGTAAGATCTAATCCGTGAACCACCCTATGCCCAATGGCCTCTATTGAAAGATTTTTCCGCTCCAAATATTTTTTGATGAATCTAATTCCTTCTTCATGATTTTTAATTCTCAAAGACTCTTCAAGACCATTATGAGTAAAAACTGAGTTTTCACCAATTCTATCAATCAAACCATTTTCGACCTCTACCTCTCCCCTAAATATTTTATACTTTATTGTTGAGGAGCCGACATTTAAAACCAGTATCATGCTCACACCTCAAATACTGAAAACAAATTGTCATTAAAATGAATGAATTTTAATAATCAATAGTTTAAATAAAATTGAGAGAACCACGTAGCATAATAGGGTAAGACTTGGTTTGGTTTTAAGCCCCCTCCTTCTACAATGAACTACATAACCATTGAAAGAAGGATGAGAACCCAAATAATGTTAACCGGATAGAAACTCAGAGCTCCCCACCGGGCATAATAACAATCCCGCGACTACCAATCTCGATTGGATAAACCTTGAGGCTGTGACTAGAAAAACGAAGTTTACGAACCACCAGACTGCGGCGTAATTCACCATTCTCCTCATTTAGATATAGCACTATGATACCCTGTGCAATGAATTCCTCCACATGGTATCTTGAGTAGCCGTCTTTTCCGGTTATTTCGCTAGTCATGAGGCTTGTTGTTTGTAGTTCTCCTAGGAGCGAGGCGAGTTTGAAGATGGCATTTCTGATTGCGGTTTGGGATTCAAATCTTATTCCGAGCCCGCTGAGTGAGTCTATAGCTATTCTTTGGGCGTCTATCTGTTTCGTTGCTTTGTAGATTTCTTGGGCAAGGGTGCTAATATCAAAGCCTCTTCTGAGGGTGTATGGTTCGGTAGTGGGTAGTCCGGCTTTGCTTGATGCGGCATCTATGATTATGAGTTGGTTTTCTTGTTCTAGTTTTTCAAAGTCCCATCCGAATTGTTTGGCTTCTCTCCTTATTTCTCGGGGTTTTTCTTCAAGGGTTACGAAGATTCCTGGTTGTTCGTATTTGGCTGCTCCTGCGTGTAGAAATTGCATGCAGCATATTGTTTTTCCGGTTCCTGCTCCCCCAGAGACTAGGATGTTTGTTCCTTTTACGAATCCTCCATGTAGGATTCCGTCTAGTCCAGGTATTCCTGATTTTATTCTTTCTATCATTTGTGTTCACCTTTTCATGGTGGTATTGGGCTTATGATTTCTTCACCTTTTAGTAGATTTTGTAGTTCCCACACGTTGAGATCTTGAACATCTGGGTTGGATTGTAGGTCGGATAGAATCCTTTCTAAATCTTGCTTTGAGCGTGCGAATATTACTGCGTATAGGGAATTTCCGTGGTCCCCAGTTGCAAGGAATCTTACTTGGTTTGTTTTTTTGAGTTTATCCGCGATTTCTCTTGTTCTCTGTAGGCTTATATCGGGAATTATGTGTCCTCCGATGTTTATCCTCACTAGGGCACGTGCACCATACCCGAGTTTTTCTGCTGATACTACTATGGTGAATTGGCGTATTATTTGATTTTCTAGAAGTTTTTTGACCCTAAAGTGTATTGTCGTATCGGGCACATCTAGTTCCTTGGCTATTTGAGTGAAGGGTACCCTAGAATTTTCTTGGAGTAGGGCTAGTATTTTTCTGTCGAGGTCGTCTATTTCGATGAGCATATTGATTCTTCCCTTTCCTGTTTTCCCTTTTTACTCATCACTCTTATTTTTTTAATCGATTTTTCAATTTCTTGGTTTATTAGTAACGTGTTAGCTGAATAAAAGTTTTTCTGTGATTTTCGCAATTTTTTCTCGTAAATATTAAACTTTTGTTAACAGAGTTTAGATTGGATAAAAACTTTTAACCTTTCTGCAGAAATAATGTATTAATTGTTTAAAAGATATTGAGAATATATCCATATTATGAGGATATTACGTTAATTTTTAATTTGGTTTCATTCTCATGGGGAGTTATTCTGAGCCCATACAAATTACCTCGGTTTCACTCATTTATTGCAATAAATAGGTGTTTATATGAAATAAATTAGAAAAACATTTCTTTTGGTAGAAATTCAGAAATTATAATGCTTAATAGATTTACTGAGCGCTTAAAAATTGAACTTTAGCACTTTCCTTTAGGAAGAACTCTCTTAATTTGGAGTATACCACATTATCGGAGATAATGGAATTTTTCAGATCCGTAATTTTTGGAGGGATACCATTAGGATTATTCTAGCTCACTCTAGTTCGCTATGGGAAAATCGAAATCCTATTATTGTGTGAAAGCCTTTTGTAGTATAATAGGGTTTCAGCTGGGGATTAATTCAAAAGGCATACAATCCTAACGGTGCTATTATATTGGTAATCCGCTATATCCGAATAGTTGCGCTATCGATATCGACGGTGAGAAGGCTAATATGACGTTATACATTACTGTCCAAAATGTTAGCCATAGGAATAATGCGGTAAATAGGCCAGTAGTGAGGTAAGGTCGCCAGCCTCCAACCATGTACGGTTTAATTTTTAAATAGAAATAGCATACTAACATTGACAAGCCTAATGTTATGAGAACTCCTATCACTGCAGATATCAAAGCGGGGTGTTGAATAGGCATGAAAGGCGAGTCTGCATACGGAGATATTAATACTGGACGGATTATTGTACTTACGACCGCACCTATTGCTGCAAAAAGCGACTTCGTCCAATACAATTTGTCTTTAAAAGATTGTTCTTGCCATTTTCTTTGAAAAAGCTCTTTTAAATTTTCCATTAATATATCCTCCAACTTAGGTGGTTTATTTAAATGAATGGAATGTCCAACGTGGATATTAGCGCTATTGTTTCAGAGTTGAAACCTATTATTGAGGGCTCATGGATTAGGAATATATATCAACTTAAAGATGTTTTCCTTTTTAAGTTAAGGTCTCCGGAATATGGAAATGCTACACTACTAGTTGAGCTGGGGCGCCGAATTCATTTAACAGGGTATCAGCGCCCGAAACCCAGGTTGCCCGGCAATTTTTGTATGACCCTACGAAAGTATCTTCGAAATCGGCGTATTGCAGAGATACGTCAGTATGATTTTGACCGTCTTGTAATTATTGATATTGGATTGCCCGAAGATAGATACTCGGTTATTATTGAATTTTTCGGTGATGGTAACATTATTCTTTTGGATTCAGAGTTAAAAATCTTTGTTGCCAGACATTATTTGAAGATGAAAGATAGGAATATACTTCCTAAGAGGGAATTTCAGTTCCCCCCCATGCGGGGGGCTGATCCACGTGAGGTTGATTTTGACTGGTTTAAATCTATTATTTCACAGTCCGAAAGCGACATTGTACGCACAATTGCACGAAATCTAAACATTGGTGGCGTATACGCTGAGGAATTATGTATGAGAGCGGGAGTGGATAAGAATACACCCGCATCATCTCTATCACCCCAAGATTTGGAGAAAATCTTTTTTGCCTTAAAAGGTCTAATTGATTCTTTAAAGAGGGAGGAATTTAATCCCAAAATAGCTTTAAAAAACTCCGATTTCATATCTGTCGACCCCTTCGAACTTAGAGTGTATGAGGGAATGCAATTTCGACAGTTTAAAAGCTTTAACCAAGCTGCTGACGAGTTCTACAGTGCTGGTGAAGTTTTTGAATCAGAACAAAAGGTTTCAGAAGTAGTTGAATCTGAAATTGATCGCTATCAGAGGATGCTCGAGGAGCAAAACGCGAAAATTGCTAAAATGGAGTTTTCCGAGAAAAAGTACAGAAAGCACGGGGACTTAATCTATGCAAATCTACATTTAGTAAGTGATCTGCTTGAAACTATTGTTTCCGCAAGACAAAAAAACCACTCCTGGTCAGAAATAGAAGAAAAAATTAAGGAGGCAAGCGATAAGATTCCTTCAGCAAAGATTTTTGAGAGTTTAGATCCAAAAGCCGCAAAATTGATTGTGAATATTGAGGGAGAAAGTGTAGAATTGGATTATCGAAAATCGGCGGTCGAAAATGCAAACCTATTTTATAACCAAGCAAAAAAATCGGCTTCAAAGGCGGAAGGAGCAAAAAAGGCGGTTCAAAGAACCCTAAAGTTAATCGAGACCGCAAAGGAAACTCCCCCCGTAGAAATATCTACTATCCAGCTTGTAAAAAAGCGCAAGAAAAAATGGTACGAATCCTACAGATGGTTCAAATCATCGGAAGACGTCTTGGTACTAGGAGGCAGAGATGTGAAAACCAACACAACCCTTTATAAAAAGTATATGAATTCAGATGATCTTTTTATGCACGCTGATTTCAAGGGCGCTCCGGTGGTTATAATCAAAAAGAGCGAAAAACCATTTTCCGATAAGACTTTACAGGAAGCCGCACAATTTGCTGTTTCCTTTTCTAGGGCTTGGAAATCTGGCTGGGGACAAGGAGATGTATACTGGGTTACATCGGAGCAAGTCTCTGAAAGCCCTCCTTCAGGTGAATACTTGGAGCGAGGATCATTTATGGTCCGAGGACAAAGAAATTATATTAGAGGCGCATCACTAAAGCTTGCCGTGGGCGTGATGGAAAGTGACGATGAGGTTATACCTATAATTGGCCCCCCATCAGCGATTGAAAAACAGACAAAATACTTCGTTATAATCAAACCGGGATCAGTAGCCAAAGGAAAATTAGCTAAGCAGATAAAATATCAGCTACTAAAAAAGGCGCCCCCTGAATTTGAAGAAAAACTTAATATGATAACAACTAATGAGTTAGAAAACATACTGCCTCCGGGAGGCGGTGAAATTTCACAAAACTCATAAAAACCACAAGAGTATACGTAAAATGTACCACGACGTGATATTTGAATGAGTAAAGAACTACACATACTACCTAAATAACAGTTAATCGGAAAAAACGAAATAATCGCGAATGGCAGAAAGTAAAAGGAGATGTTTTATAACTCCAACAAAAAAAATTGCTCTAAGATTTTGGTTAACCATAAACTATGAAAGTGATAGATTATTTTTCTGGGAGGAAAACGAATTGCAAGTTAAGGACATTATGGTAAAGGACTTGTTTGTTGTTGATAAAGATGATATGGTTTCCTATGCAATTGAGCTGATGGAGAAAAAACATGTTTCACGCCTTTTGGTTGTTGATAAAGGAAAATTAGTTGGAGTGATCACAGAAAAGGACATAGTTGACCGATTGGGTTCAAGTAAGATGAGGTCACTTCAAGCCTCAAGTATCCATGTTTCGGGCGTCATGAGTGATAATCCTGTAACTGTCACTCCACAAACAGATGTTGTCGAAGCAGCCAAAATTATGATAAACAAACAGATTTCAAGTCTACCAGTGGTTGAAAAGGGTGGATTGATGGGCGTCATTACCAAATCTACTATGGCAAGGCTCTGCCTTCGAATAGATGACATTTTTGTGGGACAAATAATGACAAAGTCGCCTATCAGCACTACACCCTTTGACAGAATTATGAACGTTAGAAGAATCATGCTTGAAAGAAACATCAGTAGTTTGCCCGTTCTGGAAGACGGGAAATTGGTGGGAATTATGACCGAGGGACAAATAGCTTTATACTTGGCGGAGTTTCGGGAAAATGTGCCCGGAAAGCACCAGGAAGAGAGAATAAAACATGTAGAAGTAAATGAAATAATGCAGAAAAATCCTCCGATGCTTCACCCTGACAATAAAGTTAGTGAAGCTGCGGATTTGATGCGTAAGGAAAGGGTTAAGAGCCTGCCAATCATCAACTACGAAGAACGTCTGGTTGGAATATTAACAAAAACGGATTTAACTAGATTCGTAGCGAACAAATTTTCTTTAGAAAATAAATGATAGATGCTATGACTATGATATCATCTACTGTGGATTTGGTTTTAAAAAATGCCAAAGTGTTTACTTTTCACGGTATAATTACTGGGGGAGTTGCCGTTGATAATGGAAAAATTGTAAAACTTTCTAAAGAACCAGAAATTTTTCGAGCAGATGAAGTCATAGATGCTAAAGGTTTTCTCCTACTGCCAGGCCTTATTGATTCACATGTCCATATGAGGGATTTGCAACTTTCCTATAAGGAAGACTTCTATACTGGAAGCTGTGCTGCCGCAGCCGGGGGAATAACAACGGTTATTGATATGCCTAATACTGCTCCCAGAACTTCTTCGTTTAAAGCCCTAAGAGAAAAGAAGGCAGAAGCTAGGAACAAAATAGTTGTAAACGTAGCCTTTTACGCGGGATTTCCATCAAGGCTGACAGAAGTTAAACAGTTGGCAAAGGAGGGAATAGTTGGATTTAAGATGTATCCTCATGATCCTTCGGAAGAAGTAGATTTTGAGAACGAAGAACAAGTACGTTTATACTTTGAAGCAGTAGCGGAGAATAATCTACCAGTTTCTATACATCCTGATGATTTAGAAACCATAAAAAAATTACAATCCGAATTACAGCAGCAGAAGTTATCGGATATAGAAATCTTTTTAGGCTCCCATCCCCCAACATCCGAGAGAAAGGCGATAGTTAAGTACGCAGAATTGGGAATCAAGGCGGGATGCCGCTTGCATTTCTGCCATGTTTCATCTATGGAATCCTTGGCTGCCATAAAAGAAGAACAGAGTAAAGGTGCCAAAATAACATGCGAAGCCACACCACATCATCTACTTTTAACAGAAGAAGAAATTAAAAAACATGAAACATTTTCCAAAGTACTACCACCGCTAAGATCACAAAACGATAACACTGCACTCTGGGCAGGTATATTGGATGGAACAATAAATATACTTGTAAGCGATCATGCACCACACAGTTTTTCGGAAAAGCAGAAACCCTTCCTAGAAGCCCCGTCTGGATTCCCGGGACTAGAAACAATGCTCCCCACAATGCTCACCAAGGTGGCATATGGAGATTTGAGATTGGAGAAACTGGTTGAGCTGACATCAAGTTCACCAGCCAAAATATTCAAACTTGAAAATAAAGGTATGCTCATTGAGGGATACGATGCAGATATGGTTTTGGTTGATGTTAAGGAAAAATGGAAAATAGATCCAGAAAAATTTTACAGTAAATCAAAGTTCTCCCCTTTTAAGGACTGGAAAGTTGTCGGAAAAGTTAGAAAGACCTTCATAAAGGGTCTATGTATAATTTCTGATGGAAAGATTGTAGTTCCTAAAGGAGTTGGAAGTATAATTAATATTTCTCATTAGGTATGATATTATTAACTTTTGGATAAACTTTAAAAGAATTCTATAGAAAGGAAAAGTGAAGAGCTATATTTTAGGAGGTCTAATAACTGTCAGATGAAAAAGCAATGATCGAAGCCATGAAAACACAGTCCTCAGTGAATATCGGAACCACCGGACATGTTGACCATGGGAAGACTACCTTGGTTGAAGCTTTATCGGGTGAGTGGACAGACCGTCATAGCGAAGAGAAAAGAAGAGGGATTTCCATAAGACTTGGCTATGCAGATGCAATAATTTTAAAATGCCCAACCTGCCCACCGCCAGAATGCTACACAACCGCTGCTATGGTCAAGAATAACAATTACAAGTGCCCAAAATGTGAATCCGATTTAGTTTTTGTTCGCCGTGTATCCTTTGCGGATGCACCTGGACACGAGGCGCTTATGGCCACTATGATAAGTGGAGCAGCCCTTGTAGACGGAGCAATCCTAGTCATAGCCGCCAATGAACCTTGCCCTCAACCCCAAACAAGAGAGCACTTTGCGGCTCTTCAGATTGTGGGAGTAAAAAATCTTATTATTGTTCAGAACAAGATTGAACTGGTTTCAAAGGAAAAAGCTCTGAAAAATTATCAAGAGATTTTAAATTTTGTTAAAGGAACTGAAGCGGAAAATACACCTATAATTCCCACCTCTGCAGTTTTTAGGGCTAATCTTGACGTTTTGATTGAAGCAATGGAGAAAATTATTCCGACCCCGGAAAGAGATTTAACAAAACCTATGCGGATGCACGTAGCCAGATCTTTCGAAATTAATAAGCCAGGTACTGTTCCAGAAGATCTTAAGGGGGGAGTAATCGGAGGATCAATAACTCAGGGAAGAGTCCAAGTTGGAGATGAAATAGAAATTAGGCCTGGGCTGAGAGTTGAAGTGGGAGGAAAAGTTGATTATGAGCCACTATATTCAGAAGTTACCAGCATTCAAGCGGGTGAAGGTGTCATGTTAAAAGAGGCAAAGTCTGGAGGTTTGATTGGCTTGGGAACCAAACTTGATCCCTCCATAACAAAGGCTGACGGGCTGGTGGGTAGTGTGGCTGGTCAACCCGATACACTTCCACCATTAATAGAGAGTTTTAATATTGAAGTCAATCTTTTGGAGAGGGTGGTTGGTAGTCTGGATTTGTCCAAGGTGGAGCCTATTAAGACTGGGGAGCCCTTAATGTTGAACATTGGGCCCGCTGCAACCGTGGGCGTTTCAACTGCATCTTACGATGGGAATGTTGAAATTTCTTTAAGAAGACCAATTGTTGCGGAGGTGGGGCAAAGAATAGCTATGAGCAGGAGAATCACCGGTCGTTGGAGACTGATAGGCTGGGGATTAATAAAGTGAACCCGGTTTTAAAGATAATTTTGGACACAAATTTTCTTATGACCCCATTTAATTTGGATATAGATGTAATCTCGGAGCTGAATAGAATAATCAGCCAAAAATACGAGATAATAATTCCATTAGGAATTATTAAAGAGCTGAAGGGATTGTCGAATAATCCTAATCTAAAAATAAGAAAAGCCGCAAAACTTGCCCTAGAAATTGCTCAAAGATACAAGATTGTAGATTTGACAGATGAAAATGGAGACATGGACGAGTCGATAGTAAAATTTTCAAAAAAGGAACATTGCGCCGTGGCCACCAATGACCAGAACCTACGAAGAAAACTTAAATCGGAGGGTATTCCAACAATATATGTACGACAAAAGTCGCATCTAGAGATGGATGGCTACTTATAAATTATTGAAGGGATAACATTAAAATTTCAAGATTTGTAAAATAAGGAAGGAAGATTATCTAGAGAGGGAACTACTGATTAGTTAGTAATAAAGAAAAGTTTAAATTACTTTCCTTTAAATAGAGTTATCCTTAAAAATATTAAGCTTAACTTGTTAAACACGTGACCCGAAATATAGTAGAGAAGAATCTACAAAAAGTTCTTACTGTTAATGTAAATAACGTTCATAAAAGTTTTCATTAATAAATAGGTGATTTGGAATATGTACGAGTTGGTTACACTTAAGGACACTGTACGCGTGCCACCAAACAGGTTCGGTGAGCCAATAAATAAAGTGGCTCTAGAAATTCTCATGAAAGAATATGAGGGAATCATTGACCCGGACCTTGGTGTTGTAATAAGTGTTGTAAATGTAGAGGATGTTGATGTAGGTAAACTACTTCCAGGTGATGGAGCCGCTTTCCACAAAGTACTTTTTAGTGTACTCATTTTCAAGCCAATACAACACGAAATAATTGAGGGAGAAGTTGTAGAGGTGGTAGATTTTGGAGCATTTATTCGACTAGGACCTCTCGACGGGTTATGCCATGTGAGCCAAATTACGGATGACTTTATATCCTACGATTCTAAACGATCAGCCCTAATAGGAAAGGAAACTGGCCGCGCAATACAAGAAAATGACAAAGTGAGAGCACGAATCGTTGCGGTTTCCATAGGGGGAGGCATAAGAAGCGGAAAGTTGGGCCTAACAATGCGTCAACCCTTTCTAGGAAAGATACAGTGGATAGAGGAAGAAGTTAAGGGTACCAAAGAAGAAAAGAAAGAAGAGAAAAAAGAAGAAAAAGAGAAGCCTGCAGTGAAAAAGGCGAAAAGGAAGAAAAAATCAAAATCTAAATAATCATGGTTGAAGGGTGTTAAATGAAAGAAAAAGCCTGTAAAATTTGTCATTTTCTAGTTACAGGGCAGACATGTCCTAACTGTAAAACCCCCTCACTATCCAGTGATTACAGCGGAATAGTTATAATTTTCGATCCTGAAAACTCCCAGTTAGCTGAAAAGCTCCAAATAAAAACCAAAGGAAGATATGCACTAAGAGTTCGGTGAGGTTAAAGTATTGGAAACGGTAAGAGATCTAGTTCTCCCCATTAAGCTCAGAGAAAAACTCAAACAGCCATTCGGCACACTCTTCAGAGGTAAACATCCCGAAACAACACTCCGAGCTAAAAATATGATACTAGAAAAAATGCCCCCTAAAGTCGTAACCGTAGGAGATGTTGTGACCAAAAATCTAATCGAAGTAGAGTTAGTTCCCGATATAAGTATCATTGATGGGAAAACTTTGAGAACCACCAATGAAAATGTAAATGTGCCAAACAGTGTCCAGATGAAAGCGCAAAATCCGGCAGCAACTATAAGCGCAGGTATATGGGATACATTGAAAAAGGCCTATGAGTCGGATGTTCCAATAGAATTATTAATAGAAGGAGAAGAAGACCTGCTAACTATGCCAGCAATTCTACTAGCCCCCGATAAGTCATATGTAATTTACGGTCAGCCCAAAGAAGGAATAGTTATAGTGGAAGTAAACGAGAATAAAAAGAAAGAGATAAAAGAAATCCTAATTCAAATGGAGGCCATTTAATGGAAATAAGCATAATCTCAAGAAAAGAAAACCAATTAGTAGAAAGAGAAGAATTAGTCTTTCTAGTAAACCACGAATCACAGGGAACACCTTCAAGAGAAGAAATTAAAAACAAGTTAGTAGCGATTTTAAATGTGGATACAGAAAAGCTCTTCATCAAAAAAATCGAATCCGAGCACGGTTCAACAAGATCTAAAGGTACTGCAAGAATATACAAATCTTTAGAGAGAGCACTCCTCGTAGAACCAAACTACATAGTAAAAAGAAACCTAGGAGAAGCATCAGCTAAGGAAAAAAAGACCAAAGAAAAAAAGGCAGCCAAACCTGCTAAAGCCAAACCGAAGATAAAATAGTCCATAAGAGGTGTTCTAAATGAGTAAATACTATAAGGTAACCGGTAATAAAATAGAAAGACTAAAGGTTCAATGTCCAAGATGTGGACAAGGGGTATTCATGTCTAATCATTACGACCGAATGTCCTGCGGTAAGTGTGGATATACGGAATTCAAAAAGAAGGAGCCCAAAGAAAGAGAGAAAGAGGAAGAGAGCTCTTAATTAAGGACTACGGTATCACTCTATTGGCCGTTCCCTGTAACTTAAATATATTTTATTATAGAAGACCTTTCTAATCAGCGTAAATAGAGAAAATTTGCATCAGTGATTATAGTTCGGCCTATTGAGTTTTGGTTTTTGTAAAGCCGGTCAAAACTTGAATTTTTCGGTTGGGAAAAAAGTTTGAAAGAACAGAAGACAAAAAGTTCTATTAATTGCTTGGGTTTGGAGGGAACCGCCCACACTTTCGGAGCGGGAATAATGAATGATGAGGGCGATGTTCTCTCAAATGTGTGGGATGAGTATATCCCGCTTAAGGGTGGAATACATCCAAGAGAGGCTGCTCAACACCATGCGGCGGTAATTAAAAGCGTGATAAGTGAAGCTATAGAAAAGGCAGATGTCAGCACCAGGGAAATTAGTGTGGTAGCATTTTCTCAGGGTCCGGGGCTAAGGAGGAGGTTATCCTTTTTCTACCTTGAGGACCTTGTTTAAGAACTACTGCCACTGCTGCAAGAGCTCTTTCACTATTATTGAACGTGCCTCTGGTTGGTGTGAACCACTGCGTTGCGCATTTAGAGATAGGTAAACTTGCAATGAATGTGGATGATCCGGTGACGCTTTATGTTTCTGGGGGGAATACTATGGTCACCGCGTTTGATGAGGGGCGCTACAGAGTCTTTGGGGAAACTTTAGACATTGCTATAGGTAATATGTTGGATGTATTTGCAAGGGAAATTGGACTCCAACATCCTGGTGGTGCGAAAATAGAGCGTCTGGCAAGGAAAGGAGAAAGGTTCATACCTCTACCTTACATAGTTAAGGGAATGGATTTGTCGTACTCGGGACTATTAACGGCTGCTTTAAATAAGATAAATGAGTGCGGAGTTGAGGATCTTTGTTATAGTTTACAGGAAGTTGCCTTTTCTATGCTCGCAGAAGTAACAGAGCGGGCGGTGGCACACACGGGTAAGAAGGAGGTTCTCTTAACTGGAGGAGTTGGGAGAAATGAGCGGTTACAGGAAATTTTGCAAGTTATTTCTAGAGAGCACGATGCGGCTTTTTATGTTGTTCCAGATAATTTGGCTGGAGACAATGGTGCAATGATTGCTTGGACCGGCATACTTGCTTATAGGTGTGGCCAAACGATAAGTATAGAAGAAAGCCGTGTTCGCCCAAAATGGCGCTTGGATGAGGTTGATATTCCTTGGATTCAAGGACGGTGCTAAAAGAAATGTTGTATAAAAAGGGCGCTGAGGCATACTTGTACCTAGAGGAGTGGTATGGCAGGAGAGTGATAATAAAGAGAAGAGTTTCCAAGACCTACAGAGTGCAGGAACTCGATGAAAAATTGAGAAAAGATCGCACGATCAAAGAGGCTCGATTACTCTCAGATGCCAGAAAAGCGGGTGTTCCAACCCCTATGATTTACTCTATTGATCTTGAGAATAGCACCATCATTATGGATTTCATCCAAGGTTCACAAGTTAAAACTTTGATTCAAACAATGAATGAGCAGGATAAAAAGAAGCTTTTCACACATATTGGAATTTTAATTGGGCAGTTGCACAACTCTGGAATCGTACACGGGGATCTTACCACGTCGAATATGATTCTTCAAGATTCCAAGGTGTATTTCGTTGATTTTGGTCTAGGAGATTACTCCAACGGGGTTGAGGATCAGGGTGTTGATCTTCACCTCATGAACAGAGCTCTTCAGAGTACCCATTATGCCTACGCAGAATCGGGGTTCAAAGCAGTTCTTGAAGGATACAAAAAAACTATGGATAAATCAGATGAAGTTATCGAAAGAATGTATGAAATAGAGAAAAGGGGAAGATATCACAAAGAAAGATGAAAAAATTAAAAGAGGTGATTGCATGGACAAAATAACCCTATTCTTTGCAACTAGTAATGTCGTGAAGGTTGAGGAAGCGGAAAGGATTCTAAAGGAGAATGATATTTTTATTTTACACTTGCCAATGAAACTTCCAGAACTCCAATCAGAAAACTTGGAGGAAATAGCGGTTTTCAGCGCCCAGAAAGGCTGGGAAGATCAGGAGAAACCCCTATTCGTGGAAGATGCTGGGCTCTTCATAAATGAATTGAAGGGGTTTCCAGGTCCATACTCATCATACGTTTTCAAAACCCTATCGAACGAGGGAATATTAAAATTGATGTCTCAGTTAGAGGACAGAACAGCTTACTTCCAGTCGGTAATAGCTTTTTGTAACGGTAAAAAAATAGTGACATTCAAAGGTGAAGTTAATGGAAAAATTAGCAGAGAAATTCGGGGGAAGTATGGATTTGGGTTCGACCCAATATTTATTCCCGAAGAAGGAGACGGAAGAACCTTTGGGGAAATGAATATATCTGAGAAAACTGCTATCTCACACAGAACAAGAGCCTTAAGGAAATTCGCTAAATGGGTTAAATCCCCAGATTTTTCGAAATTTATTTAAGCATGATTTCTTTCTCTATCCCATCAAAATATGATAAAAAAAGAGAGGAATGATAATGGCAAAAATGCATTCAAGAGCAAAAGGAAAATCAGGATCCACTAGACCACCAGTACTCAAGCCACCTGAATGGTATAACAGGACACCGGAATGGGTAACAGATAAGATCATTGAACTTGCAAAAGCCGGACAACCACCATCAATGATAGGATTAATTCTTAGAGATCAATACGGAGTGCCTCTAATTAAAGCGGTTCTCGGTAAATCGATTACAGAGGTCATGAGCGAGAACGGATTATCTCCAACAATGCCAGAAGATTTAACTAACCTTATAAAAAAGGCAGTTTTAGTGAGAAAACATCTGGAAGAGAATCCTAAAGATTTGCACTCAAAAAAAGGCTTACAAGAAACAGAAGCAAAAATTCAAAGACTATCAAGGTATTATAAGAAGCGTGGAGTCTTACCATCAGATTGGAAGTACCAACCAGAGAGAGCCGCCATTCTTATACGGTAGACAGTCATAGGATAGATAAACTTTGAGTGAAGAATTCTTAGAACTTTATAAAAACTGTAAACAAGTCTCTGAGAAGATACTAGAAGCTTTTGAAAAAGATCTATTTTTCCGAGTTATATCTCACCTTGATGCGGATGGAATCGCCGCCGCGGGTATAACTTCCTCTTTTCTTCTTAGATTGGGAGCAAAATTCCATCTGAGAATAGTTCAACAACTCAGAGAAGAAAATCTCCGCGAAATCCATGAATCAAAAGAGAGCGTATTTATTTTTACCGATCTGGGAAGCGGACAAATAGAAATTATCGAAAAAAGTCTTCCACTGGACTCGGTTATAATAATAGATCATCACCCTCCAGAAAAAGAAACTTCTATACTTCAGGCAAATCCTCATTTATGCGATATTGATGGAGCCACAGAGATAAGTGGTTCAGGAGTCTCCTATCTGGTGGCAAAAAATTTAGATAATTCAAATACGGATCTTGCGCCTCTCGCAGTCGTAGGGGCACTTGGAGATAGACAAGACAAGGGAGAACAACATCGTTTAAACGGAATAAATACCGAGATAGTAAAAGACGGTGTAAATCAGGGCGGACTTGAAGAAACCACAGGTATTCGGCTTTTTGGAAGAGAAACCCGCCCTATAGCAACAGCGCTAGAATACACTACAGACCCGTTTATACCGGGATTATCGGGAAACCATGGGGCGTGTCTCAAGTTTTTAATGGATAAAGTAAAAATACCGCTTAAAACTAACGGCAACTGGAGAACAATATCTGACCTTTCACAAGACGAGAAAACAAAACTTGTATCCGAACTCATCCAATACATGCTTGGACCAGGAGAAATGACCACCGAAGAGGCGCAAAGCATAGTTGGTGTTATATATATTCTGCCAAAAGAAGAAAAACAAACACCACTTCGAGACGCCAGAGAATACTCAGCTTTACTTAACGCGTGCGGACGTATGAGAAGACCCGGTCTGGGAGTAGCGATATGCTTGGGTGATAGGACAAAGGCACTTGAAGAAGTGGAAACCGTTGCCACGGATTATCGCGAGAAACTAGCGGGGTATATGGGCTGGCTCTTAAAACCAGGAACTGTAACTCAGATGGAATTCTTGCAAAGCTTCCACGGAGGAAAGGTTATAGACGACAGAATCATAGGAACAATAGCATCAATAGCCATCTCCTCGGGAATAATTCCACAAGACAAACCGGTATTCGCATTCGCTGAGTCCGGAGAAGACCTAGTAAAAATCTCTGCAAGAGCAACCGATTACCTAGTACAAAAGGGAATAGACTTAGGAGCAGCCCTCAGAAGCGCTGTAAAGGAGATAAATCCAGAGGCTACAGCGGGTGGCCACAACATAGCTGCAGGAGCACACATACCTATAGGCACGGAATCTAAAATATTACATATTT
>DXJA01000514.1 GCA_019056875.1 Candidatus Jordarchaeum madagascarense | reverse complement strand
GCCAAGCATCCTTGGACCAGCCATAACAGGATTTCTAGTCTCATCACTCGGGTTCAGAAACCTTTTCTTCGTGTCTACAGTTTTCCCTTTCATAGGAATATGATCTAGTGACCACTTTTCCGGTTTATCTATTGGTCCTACGTCTACTTCTGGCTCAATCTTAGGTTGTTGAGGTTTTTGGGGTTCAAGGCCACACGTTAAATCTGATTTCAACTTTTTTCGTAAACAATTAGCGTAGATGCACTGGGCGCCTACGCAAGTGTCGCCTCCCCAAGAACAAAGTAGTTCTATTCCGCGACTGGTTCTTTTTCTTTCAAGGGCTTTCTGTCCGCACTGAAAAAACTGGCATGAGGGTTGGCATGGTTTTCCAACCAAGTCATTACAGCTCCTAAATAAATATGTTCTCTAGAACAGAGAATAAACACGGATAAATAAACTTTCCGATATTTTTAATCGTATATGCATTTTCAAAATATAAGTATTTTAAAACTATTTACCTGTTTTTCACTTTGTGAATTAATAGGAAAACAAACAAAATTAGTATTTTGTTTTTAGCCCCATTGGCGTACTTCTATTCTTAAGTTTTCTAAGCTTATTTGGGTTTTGTTAAATTGTTTTTTCAGCGACTCTTTGTTTTTCTGGTACTCTTCTTCAGTTACTTCTCCTGTTTTGTGTCTCGCGTAGAGTAGTTCTATTTCTTCTTGTATTTTCTTCCTGTCTTTTTCTAGTTGTACAACCCAGTTCTCCACTTTCTCTTTTTCTTTTTTGTGTTTTCTCTTAATATCTTCAAATTCTGATTCGTATTCTTTGCGAAGTTTCTCAAATGTTTCATTACTTACCTCTTTGGATTTGTGAACTTCTTTTAGTTTCTCTAGGCGCTCCTTTAATTCATCCTTTTTTATTGATGCCTGTTCTAATGGTAAAGGCTTTATTAGATTCTCGACTTCTTCCCTTTCTATCTTGAGTTCGGCTACTTTGTTTTTCAGTGCCTTTATTTTATTTTTATACTCATCTATCGATATGTCACCTGATAATCCTTCCATCAGTTTATCTATCTCCCCGGTGAGGGCTGATGTTTCACCGATAATTTCCTCCAGTTTTGCCCTCAACTCTAGCTGATTTCTCGTATCTTGCGGAATTTCTTCTTCGTTTTCTACAGGTTCTTCGATGTCTTCTTGGAGGGATTCCAATTCTGGAGGTTTTGCTTTTCCTTCGCCAAACCACTCATCCTGTTCCTCCAGACTTGTACCGCAGTACATACAGTACTTCATACCTGCCTTAGACTTTTTTCCACAGCTTGGACAGACCTTCTCACTCATATCGTTCGTCCCCTTGAATTTTTTTACTACTATTTTTTAGGACACCATTGTATGGGTTCTCGAATTTTGCAAAAGAACAAGAAACTGTACGGATTAATTTAGGAAGTAACCACATATAAACATGTTTTTTAAGGAAAAAATTTAAAAAAAGGTAGTTTCGGCGTTTCAGTCTATTATGTCACCAAAATATGGTAGATACTGTGGCATTCACACTAGCTACCACTGTAACCGTTGGTATCCCCGTTCCTAAAGATATAACCAGAGAAAGTGTTCGAGCAATGTTTGGAGGCACTCCGCTTGGAGCAAAAAATAGGACGTTAACCCACAGTATATTATTCGTCGTATCATACAGTGTCCCTATGTTTCCAATTATTGCGCTATTTGGTGGCAGGGCTTGAAAGTAAACCGCCGAGTTAACAACATTTGTGTAGTTCGCTTGCCTAATCAAAGTTTGGGTTGTAAGGCCTATTGGTATCGCCAGAACCATTAACGCGATTAAAACAGCTACAATTCGTCTACGTAAAACCCGGGCTGCAACTCTTTCTTTTCTTATGGATACCGTCGGTCTTATCCCTTGGAGCCAGAATATTGCAGTACAACACAGGTTAATGCTAAAAATGTTTATTAACAATAATTGAAGCGAACCAGAAGCTATGCTGTACTGAGCCAAAGCTATGCCGACTCCAATATTTGCGGCAGGAGGAAGCAAAGACGCTGCAACCGCTACTCCCACAAGTGTTGATTCTAATCCACCGCTGAGAGCCACACCCGCAGCAAAACCAGATGCAATAGCGAGTGCCATATCCGCTAGGTTTGGCTGGGCTCTGCTCAAAATCTCTGAAGTGGTCGATGCCCCTGGATACAGGTAGGTAAGCACTAAACCGACAACCACCGCGATAATAATACCAGCAGCTTCCATCTTGACGCTATCCGTAAACATTTTTCTTCTACTAAGAATAGTTCCCATAGCGGTACCAGTCACCGGTCCTAGAAGAGGAGCTATCACCATGCTACCAATTATTACCGCTGCGTTGTTTCCCAAGAGTCCTATAGAAGCTAACACGCCCGCTAAAATTATCAATATAAAGTAGTTAACGTTTATCTTAGTTGATTTCTCCACCATTTGAATAATCTCATCATTCGACGAACGCTGAAAGGAAATTAACGGTTTCTTTGTTATTATCGAAGGCAAGGAAGCTGCTACTGGACTTAAGAGAATTCTCCCAAACTCTTTGCCTACCCCGGTGCGCTTTAAATCTTGGAGAATTTCCTCTACGTCTTCTTCAACTGAGGTAATTAGAATAAGGGTGTTTTCTTTACCTGAAATCACCGAGAAGTCTCTTCCACTATCACTAAGAACCTTAGCAACTTTATCCGATTCTTCGGTCGGTGTCACCACTTGAATAGTCTTCATGGTATATCCTCCGAAAACCGTTCAAGATAAGATATAAGGTATTAGAAAATATTTAAACTATGCCCTTAGTCGCATAAACTTTATTCTTAGAGTCTTTTTTATATGGTGGGCGTAGAACCGTCTTTAGGCATAATATAGGACAATTTTTATTTGTGAATCTACTCTATTTAAGATTAATTAAATAATTACGAATAATCCGCCCTTTTTTAAGATTAAGGCTGGTGAATTGATGTCAAAGCAAGAAAATATCGAAAAAATGCTAAAAGTAATCGACAATGCTTGGGCTAACACTCCCTCAATAATCATAAGTACAAAGGATTATGTTTATTGCCTATTTCCAACCGATTCCACAACTAAAGAAAATTGGGTGGAAGCTTCATTTACCCTACAGGACGCGAGCCTAGAGGAAAGAACTCTCAAACCAAAAGAAGCGCTAGTATACCTTTTAGAAGAGGTCACACACGGATTACCCGGATACACCGATATGCCCATAGCTTTAGAAATTGGAGATCTGGAAAAAGTAAAGGAAAAAATAAAAGGCGCTTAGACTTCGCCTTCTTTTACAAATTTTTTAAACCCCTCTTCTCATCCCGCTTCCTTTCTGCTTTTTCTCTTTGAAATGGAACCCGTCTCTTCATAAGCCCTCTCAACTTGCTCCGAAATCGTTTCAGATAGATTCGTGAAATCCAATGGGAATATCAGACGCGTCTTCTCATTATTGCCAAGCGCATCCAAAGCCTTCAGATACTGCAAAGTCATAGTTTTACTATCAATACCTCTTACCACGTCAAAGATTTTATCGAGAGCCAATGCATCGCCTTCCGCTTCCAAGATATTGCTCTGTCTAATACCTTCCGCTTCCAGAATGGTCGCCTCTCTATCGCCCTCCGCCTTAAGAATCTCCGAACGGGCATCGCCCTCCGCCACTTTAATAATGGACTCCTTTCTACCATCGGCCTCAATAACCATGGCACGTCTAATACGCTCCGCCTCCATCTGTCTAACCATAGCATTCTGTACACGTGAAGGGGGAAGAATTTCACGAATCTCAACACTAGTAACCTTAACCCCCCATCTCTCAGTCATCTCATCCAACTTATCCCTTAGAACAGTATTAATGTACTCCCTTTTAGCAAGCACGTCATCAAGCAAAATATCCCCAATAACCGACCTCAAAGTAGTTTGAGCAATACCAATAGCCGCCCCGCGGAAATCCCTGATCTTAACCACACTATCTTCCGGATTAATGACCCTAAAATAAAAAAGGACATCCACGTCCAAAGGCGAGTTTTCTGCGGTGATACAGAGTTGTCTTCGTATTTCGAAGTAGTTTTCTCTCAGGTCTACTTTTACTGCTCTGTCTAGGATTGGTATTAAGAAAACGATTCCTGGTCCTTTGGTTCCGGCTACTCTTCCCAAGCGGAAAATGACCGCTCTTTCGTATTCTTTGAGTATTTTGATGTTTGGTACGATTAGCACTAGCAGTATGAAGATCACGACTACCAGTATGATCATTAGGGTTCCAACGTCCATACCATCCATATTTATTATCCCCTTATAGTTTAATTAGAGACTCTTGTGCTTTGGTTGACTATTATATCTTTTTTATATATTATGTTTTCGATTTAGGTATAATTCTAACTGATGATTGGTAACGTGCGAAAAAAGAAGAATGGATAAACAAATGATATGTTCTTCCTCCGATATTCCTGTATTTATCTGATGGTAATATGCAGAAGGTTCTCTTAGTTCTACAAAATTATTTTTCCTTAGTCTTTTCTGGCGGACCTAATGCGCCTTTTATCCTTTTTACTCCTTTCATTAATCCAGTGATTACCGATGGTTTTTTGGTTTCAAGTGCGATAAGGTCTAGGATAGGTTTCGGAATCACACCTTCGTATTCGGCTTCGGTTTGGTGTAGCTCTGTTGCAATAACTTCCATTTTGAGTAATTCTATTTGGGATTTGAAATCTTGATGACTGTGGTCTATTACGAGAGTATCTATATGTTCCTCAAACATTTTGGCAATACCTAGGGGTGTTGGTTCAATGTCTAATGCTTGTAATAGAGATTCCGATTTGGGAGTAATAGGCGGAGAAATAACTGAAATGTGTCCTTCACATTTTTCCATGGCTTCTTGAATATCTTTATCCCACATTATAGGTATGATGCTTACTGGATCATTAGATACGATCAATACTGATTCACTGCCCTTAATCACGCTTTTAACCTGATCGAATGGTTTTGCTTTATCCAATCCCCCAAATTCCACTTTTTTAACATTGAATTCTTTTTTGACTAGAAAATACTCTAACAGGCTGCATTCTCCCTCTCCTGTCTTCACAGTTGCTGAGATTCCCCCCTCTGTGAAGGGTATCACATTTGTTTTGAGCTGTAGAACTTTGCTTAGTTCTCGATAAATGCTAATAAAATTATTATTATTTTTTAATCTCCCCTCTCTGAAAATGGAAATCGCTATTTTTGCGTCCGATGTGGGTATATAAACATCAACTCCAAACTTTTCTAGTATGTCTTGAAATATGTAAGAATCTATTCCTTCCTTTAATTTCGATAGAAGCAGTATGGCGTTATCTGTTTCGTGTAGTATTTTTAGTCCAGAAACATAGTAGTCATGTATATTATTCGCTACTATGGTGACATCGCTTAGTGAGTAAGCCTTAACCATAACTCGCAGGATTGGCGGAATTTCTGTACCCGAATAGATTATTGTTTTCATTTCTGCCACCAGTACATTTTTCACACTTTTTTATTTATGTTTAATTTCATGAGTGATCCATAAAATGGTTGGTGTATCGTATATCTTTTCATGAAAATAAAGATTTTTTACCACCCTTTTTGTGGTGGCACTAGTTTTAATATAATGTGACGGGAGATATTTTTGTTTTTTCTCTTAATATATTTATAGACTAACCTTATTCTCCATTCCAGTTGAACTCTCTAGAATTGTAGACTAAAAGCTTTTCGTTTCGGATTCATATTTTGTTCTTTAAAAGTGTGTTAATTTTGATGGTCTGTTTATATATTTTATATG
>DXJA01000513.1 GCA_019056875.1 Candidatus Jordarchaeum madagascarense | reverse complement strand
GTTATATTAAGTTTTCCTAAAATGGAAACAAAATCTGGAAAACACACAGGAAGAAATCCAATCATTTTTAGCATTTAGAAAAGTTGAGAAAGATAAAAAAGAGATGAGATTTACTTTTATTCTAATTAAATACAATTTGATAAGATTAGTGCAGGGCGATGATGCTTGTTTGAGGTAGGACTCTATTCTGAGATTGAGAATATCGGGGGGATAAAATTTTCGGAAGGAAATTTGCGTTGGGTACTGTTTACTGAGAGTCCTCACCAGCGTATAGTAATTGACAAAAAGGTTCTATCCCAATTTAGACACATGCAGATGGAAGAGAATAATCACTACGCCTATATCAAAATAGGGGGTCTGGAGCCCAGAGAAAAATTTGTTTCAAGAATAGGTTTCAAGGTTATTACTCAGAACTTGCGATTTAAAATACCTGAATTTAAAAGAGAAGACTATCCGGGGAGCTTAATCCAAGAGTATTGTAAACCCAAAGAGTATTGGGAAACCAGAGACAAAATCATTAAAACCCTAGCTGAACAACTAATCCCCGCAAGCCCTAACCTGATTAGTCTTCTCATAAATATTTTCAGGCTGGTTCAGGGCAGAATAAGTTTCCGAGAAAAACAGAAAGGAAGACTAGGAGCCGTGACAGCATTCAAAACTAGGGAAGGCGACTGTGACGAATTCTCAGACCTCTTCATAACCCTCTGCCGAGCCTGCAGAATTCCCGCAAGAAGAGTGGTAGGCCTAGTTGTTGAAAATAGTAACCGATTTGAAAACCATGCTTGGGCTGAAGCCTATATTCCCAAGGCGGGATGGGTTTCCTTTGATCCCGCTCTTAACTTTTTCGCAACTATAAGTAAAAAGCACATTGCCAGATGCAAAATGGGTAAACAGTCTGATTATCCTTCAAGAAAAGTTTTATGGAAAACACACAAAAAATTCAAAAAACCCCCAGTAAAAATAAATGAAACTGATGTAGAATATGTAAAAGAAATTTCACCCTAACTCATGGTTCTTGCTAATTTAACACATGATTCTATCATTATAAACGGCAACTTTTAACTTTATGATTTACCTTAAATTAAAGATAGAATATGTTTTTAGATTAATTTAGGGGCTCTGTTTGGGAGTTCTGTGAGGCGATATGATTGAGTATGGACGCAGTTTTGAAAGAAGTTGATTCGAGAAGAGATGATGTCGTTAAACTGGTGCAAGAGTTGATTAGGTTTAAGACTGTGAATCCTCCTGGAGATACAAGCGATTGTGCGGGGTTCATAAAGGATTATCTTTCTGAACGGGGGTTAAAAGTGGAGCTCTATGAATCTGAAAAAGGAAAAGTAAGCGCAGTGGGGATCCTGAAAGGAAGTGGTGATCGCCGTTTTATATGGGATGGACACATTGATGTGGTGCCAATAGCCAAACCAGATGCATGGACTGTGGATCCGTGGGAAGGCAAAATAGTTGAATCCCGTATCGTGGGTAGAGGAGCAGCAGATATGAAGGGGAACGTTGGAGCGGCTATGGTGGCTGCCAGTATTTTATCGGAAAAAGACATTAACTTGAGAGGAGACCTAGTTCTAGCTTTTGTTCCCGATGAAGAGACCGGTGGATATTTGGGGACAGGGTACCTTGTTGATAAGGGTGTTTTAGATGGCGATGCGTGTATAGTAGGTGAATTTTCCCCCTTTAATACGCTGTGCGTGGGAGAGAAAGGTATTTTGTGGTTGAAAGTGAAGGCTAGTGGAATACCCGCTCATGCCAGTGTGAAATTCCTAGGGGTTAACGCCATAGATATGCTTTACAAATTCTTTGAAGATCTTTACCATGTTGAAGAAGTTGATAGAAAACTTACCGCTGAATTCAATAAAATAATTGATGCGATTCAACCAGCCTTAAAGCAACTTGAAAGCATAGGATTTCCAAGAGAATTGCTCAACAACATGTATAGAAGACTTTCCGTAAATGTGGGAATAGTAAAGGGTGGAGAAAAAGTCAATATTGTACCCGCCAACGCAGAAGCAGAGGTGGACATAAGAATTCTACCCGGAATGGACTATGACCAAGTTAAAAAAGAAATAGATCAAATCCGAAAAGACTATAATAACAAATTATGGGAAAAATATCCAAACCTGAAAGCTCTAGGAATAGAGGGAATAACCGTAGAGGAAACGCTCAGATTCGATCCCTCCTACCAAAAACTCGACGCACCACTAATCCTCTTGATGAAAAAAGAAATACAAAAGATAACCAACAAAGAACCCTTACTATTCGTGCACACCGGAGGCACAGACGCCCGATTCTTCCGCGCAAAAGGTATCCCTACTGTTTGCTATGGAGCAGGCTCCGAAACTCCACACGGGGCCAATGAGTATGTTCCCATAGATAATCTGATTGAGGCTACAAAAGTTTACGCGCTCGCCGCAATGGATTTCCTGGGAACGGCCTAAACACTCCATTCATCAGACACCAAAAAGAAAAAAAGAAGAAGAGAATTGTGTTCACACCTCCTAGCTAGGTTCCGCGCCTAAACCGCCAAAGGATAAGCACGCCCAACACCACAGCCACTGCCAGAACGCCGCCTATCAGCAGAGGTATACCAACGCCGCCTCCAGATTGTTGAATGAAGAAAAGAGCCAAATAAATTGGTAAAACTAGTGGCAGAGTTTCAATAATACCCCTCCTAAAGTAAACTCCATAACCACTAGTATCCTGACCCGAGCTTTGCCAAGCTACTATGAAAGAGCCATCAGTGCGACAGCAAACCGAAGGATAAGTTTGAGGGTTTGTGGTATAGTTGTTTACTAGAATATCATCGGTCATACTGCCACCTGTTGTGCTAAATAACTTAGCGTAGACATCGTAGGTTACATAATGATCGCTTTGCCAAGCTACTATGAAAGAGCCGTCAGGTCGACAGCAAACCGAAGGGTATTCCTGATAGTTTGTGGTTTCGGTGTTTACAAGGATGCCACCTGTTCTAGGATTACCAGTTGCGTTGAAAACCCTAACGTAAACATCCCAGTCTCCAGTCTGATTGCCCCGCCAAGCTACTACGAAGCCAGAGTTGTCAGGGAAGCAGCGGACAGAAGAATCGGTTTGCCAGCTTGTGGTGTTGATGTTTACAAGTATGTCACCGGTCATATCGCCGCCTGTTTCGTTGAAAACCCTAACGTAAATATCCCGGTCGCCGGCCTGATTACCATACCATGCAACTACGAAACCGGAGGCATCAGAGTAACAGCTGACAGAAGGAAATTCTTGCCAGTCTGATGTGTTTGAGTTCACTAGGATGTCGTCGGGTATCTGGCTGTCTCCCGTTTTATTTAAAATCTGGGCGTAAATATCCCAACCTTCTCCCCCCGGCTGATTATAACTACCCCAAGTTACCACGAATACTTCGCTTGATAAGCAGCAGACAGAGGGAGCATATTGAGTGCTCCCGGTGTGAGTGGTCACTGAAACGTCGTCAGTCATGTTGTCCCAAGTTGAGTTGAAGACTTTAGCGTATATATCGTAGGCTCCGTCAAAGCTGTGCCAGGCTACCACGAATCCGGAGCCGTCAGGGAAGCAACTGACAGAGGGCTCAGATTGATCGCCTGAAGTGTGGCCGTTTACCCGTATATCATCGGTCAGATTACCGCCCGTTGAGTCGAAGACCTTGACATAAACATCTTCGTCTCCGGTCTGACTGCCTTGCCAAGCTACTACAAAAGACCCATCAGGGAAACAGCAAATGGAAGGAAATTCTTGGTCGCTTGTGAAATTGGTATTTGCTTTTATTTCATTTCCCCATATTATAGTTATGCCCTTTGGGGCTGATTGTTGAGGTGCTAATGTCTGGGTGAGCGCCGAAGTTGGTGTCTGGCTGATTTGTGGCATTACAATCAATGTTGTGGTTAGGCTCAGCGTGAGAACTAGAAGGATTAATACTAGTACCTTTCGAATTTTCAAAGCTTCTCTCTCCTTACCTTATTTTTCTTATTCCTCTCCTGCTGAATCTAACTAGAGTTCCTCCGAGAAGAAAAAGATGCCAGTATAACTTCTCCGTTGAGCTTCAAACTCAAAATTTTTAGTTACACAGCTATTTTGCATCAGAGGAACTAGGATTGATGGGGCTTGAGACATTTAAAGAAGCCTCCCGTCTTTTGCCTTGCCTCTGTGGTCTGGTGGTTCTCGCTACCCCAAAACCCTAACATTAGATTTTTGGAGATTAGTTATATTTCCTATACTTTGTTTAAATAAGTATCTATAAGCTTGTTATTAATTGTTATAAATGATTAAAAATAAAATATAATAGAGAAAGCATCTAAAAAAAGAGCATAAGCATAAAATTCTTTTCTTGGATCGATATTAGCCTCAAAAGTTAAGCAATAATAAAGAATTTAATTATGGATTTTGAGCGTTTTTGCTGCGATGGATTTTCTAGTTACCACTTGAGTTTGAATAAAGTTCTTAAAATTTTCATTGCTTCGTCAATGGTCAAATTTTCCAATTTTTTCGCTTCCTCATAGTGCTCTCCACAGAACCATTCCGCATAAGGCGGGTGTCCGGTCATCCCCGGTGTTTCCATTTTTTTATCCCATTCATAGTCACTTGGGCGTTTCTTGAAATAGACTAGACCACCTTCTCTACTATCGCGAAAATCTTTATCGCATATGTAGCATATTGGAGGCTTCATAAACACACCTTTTAAGTAGTTGATCTTCCTTATAAGTCAAGACATATTTCTTAAATACTTATTTCTCTCTTTAAAATAAAATTATAATTGTTCAAACCTTGGTGATAGTATGTATAATTGGTTTTGGGGCAATCTTATTTGGTTTTACCTCACATGTGGGGATTTCCTTTCTTTTATCTGAAATGTATTCTTTGGTCTTTACTGCCGTGGTAGTGGTGCTTATTTATGTTATGTCGTGGAAAGAAGAGAAGGAGCTGATTAAGGAATTTGGCAAAGAATACGAATATTACCAGAAAAAAGTGCCAATGCTGATCCTGGATTAAAAGGGTTAAGAAAGTAATTCGAAAATTTTAAGGATTTAAAAACTTAAGAATTTATGGCAAATTTCATTAACCAAACTCTAAAAAGTATGGGCGTTAGTGGTAGGATGGTGAATTCCTTTGATGTTAACTGATGTTTTGGACCGGGTTATTGAGAATCTGGACAGATATGTTGGTGAGGCTGATCTGGGGAACCCCTTCTTCCCCGGTTCAGGATACAAGGCGTATCCCTTTAGTGTAGAGAACTTTAGAGAGATTAAAGACATTGAATCTGGGCACAAAATAGCTTTTATTGATGGAGGCAACCAGGAGATTGTGGGGGCTCCAAACTTTTCTGTCCAGATTAACCGTGTCTTCTTCAACGTTTTCCAAGATAAACAGCGGATATTGGAAACAGAGATTCCCCGGCGGATAGAATTCTTTTCGGTAACTTTCTCAAAATTCAGGCACGACGAGATATTCTACGATACCTCCATTTTCCCGGTAAGTGAAGAATTTGAAGCTTTTCTGCCAGGCGAAAAGGACCTCTCCTTTAGCTCTATGGATCGCAGTGTCATGCAGGGAAATCTCAGGGCCGACATATCTCTGGTTTCATCCCTTTCGAGGAGATTTGCGGAGTGGGAGTTTTCCAAACACATTATAGAACATGAACTTGGGGAAAGAGACGTAATTGTGGAGGATGGTACTCTTCAAACCGCCTTTACGAACGAATCCAAGTACTCTAAAGCAGTCTATGAACTAGCGAAAGGGAGGGGTGTCATTGTCACGGGTTTAACCAAGACTTGTGGATTATTCACCACCACGGGCCTATCACTTCTGGGAGCCGCAAGAAAATTTGCAAAGAACAACAATATCACTTACCCCATGTGGTACTATTACCCCGTTGCAGAAGCATTCAGCCCGGTTCACGAAGCAGTAATCCTCCTCGTTAAACTAAACCCCATGACCGAACGCATATTCCGATTCGAAATATACAGAGACCAAGCAAAAAAACTGAGCACAAAGGAAATAGACGAAATAATGAGTGGTCTCTACAAGAATTCAAGCGACATCACCTTTCCCGGATATCCCTACGGACTCATAGACGCCGACTCCAATGCTCGAGTAAGGTCGGACGAAATGCAGAGATACAAATACGCTTTACTATCCGCGATGTCCAAAAAGGGAAAATGGCAAAAGTTCGCCAGACACATACAAGCCAAAGACGCCCACGATAAACTGAATCAGATAACCAAATGGGAACATTAATTCTCATATTAGGAGGAACCGATCAAAAAAGAGTGCAACTTGTCAATCACTTCTTTTTTGTCTTCTTCTTTGTCTTTTTCGATTTTGATTTACGTTTTCTCCTCTTCTTTTTTGATCCAAATAAATCATCCATAGACTTCTCAGTCTTAGGTCCAACCACTCTTTTACCCAAAACAGTTTCACCCCCTAACATATATGAAATCGCTTAATTTATATCTTATTAACCAATAAATGGTTACGAGATGTGTTATCGTTAGTACAAACTACCATAAACACAGACTTTTATTTTCAGATTTAAGGAATTGATAGAAATGGAAAATGAAGAAACGATAGAGAGAGCTATCGAGACATTGGAAGGTGTCTTTAAAAGATTATCAATTTATTGTTGCAGAAACCCTGATGCTGAAGGTGTGATTGGAGATGTAACCACTGCTTGTGAAGAGATACTTGAAGCAATCGATATTTTAAAAAAAATAGAGAAGTGAAAAAATACCCCGATTCTTAGCGAAAAACTCAGACCCCAAAACAGGAGGAAAAAACTTGAGTGAAGAGCATCTCAAAAAGGGAGTGTTATTTTATAATGATGGTTTGCTGGATGAGGCAATCAGAGAATGGAGAGAAGCCATAAGAATAAACCCAGACCTCGCCGACGCTCACACCAACCTGGGGGTCGCCCTTGATGATAAGGGTCTGCTGGATGAGGCAATCAAAGAATATAGGGAAGCCATAAGAATAAACCCAGACAACGCCATCGCCCACTACAACCTGGGACTCGCCCTTAGGTGTAAAGGGGACTTAGGAGCCGTAGACGCGTTTCAGAACTTCATCAGGTTTGCGCCGCCGCAGTACGCACAATACGTCGAGCTGGCGTGTCAATTCATCCGTGAGCCGAAAGGAGGGGGAAGATGATGAAGGACTTGGTTTTCTCTGCATAATGCATCTTGAGTTTTTGGTGATCACAGTGATCTTATCGGTACTGTTAACTAGCCACTTATTGTGGGCTAAGTTTATGATGCGTAGAAAATGTCTTGATTTGAGCCTTAAATCGGCGTTAAGGCTAAGAAATGCTCATTTAAAGCGTAGAAGGTGGTGAGGAAAGATTACAAAACGGCACACCTCACATTAGGAAACACTGTGTAAACTGTGCTGCACATTACACGAAGTGAAGATGAGATATTCTTTAGAGATTCACTAGTGGGGGGATAAACGTGACGTAACCCGTGGGATTGTATTTTTTTTAAACTAACAGTAAGTGTTTGTTGGAAAAGATTAAGAAGATGTATGTTTAAGAGTTTTTAAAAAGAGTTCTTATTTTTGTGCTGGTGAGATGGAGAAGATGAGTGTTATTGGTCAGATTGTTGCGGGTAAGGTTTCTTCTATTCTTATCCGTGAGAAGAGCACTAGGCGGGAAAGTTAAACACTTAAAAAGAGAGCAAACTACTAATTACTTCTTTGTTTTCTTCTTTTTCGGGTTTGATTTACGCTTGCTCTTCCTCTTTTTTGACCCGGGCAATCTATCAATTCGTTCTTAAACCAACAATCTCTTTACCCAAAATTTTGCCTCTGAATGGGTGAAGTCGTCTTATTTACATCTTCTTAACTTGCTAAAAGGTCGCCTGATGCTTATTTCCTTTTAGAAACGACTAAAAGTAACATTAGGAAAAAGATTTAAACTTCTCAAATTTTCTTCCAAAAATTAGGATAATGCTTTAAAAGCGAAAAAAATTGTAAGCCGTATTTTGGGGTCTATGCGCATTATTACCTTCCGTCTCACAAAAGTAATTCTTAAGCAATGGGGATTGAAGGTCGCGAGCAATAAAAAGCGGTAGGTGTTTCGGTGGTTTGCTGGAATTGTTTATATATGATAAAACCATATATTTTTTTGGTGTTAACATATGGAGATTTCAATTGTTGAGAAGAGTCTTTCCGCTGAGGGAAGACTAAAGTTGTTAAGAGCCTTGGTGGGACATGGGGAGAGCTTGACTTTGGGACAGCTCTCAAGAATCACCGGTCTTCATGTCGCAACTGTACACCAGCACATGAAAATGCTTGTAGAGGCGGGGCTCGTGGTAAGAAGGAACATTGCTGGTGAAATCCAATATAGTTTTGATGCTGAGTCCGAGGTGAGAGAGAAACTAGCCCAATTCCTAGAAGAACTCATCCGTCACGATATTCTATCGAGGCTGAGTGAGATTGAAAAATCGCTGGAAGCCGGGAAACAGGAACAGTTAGAAAACGCTAGAAAAACACTGGAAACTCTGCTCAAATGGTACCCCCATCAACTGAAGGAAAGATTCGGAAACGAAATAGCGGAGTTAGCGGTGGAACTGGGTGAAAATCTGGAGCGACAGTAGGCTCAACCAAACAGTAGAAAATTGTCTAAACAACGTAAAATTCTTCCTACAAGAGAAAGAAATCAGCGTTGAAATCCAGAAACACCATACCTACAGGTTCAGAGTGGCTGACCGCCTATACGTCCAAGACTACTTTGAACGAATAGGATATTCTCCACAGGGGGCAGAAACACTTGCAAGTATAACAAACGCACTAACCATACATGAGGAAAAGATCATCGTTGTGAGAGAGAAGCACATCCAAGACTACAATACTATACTGCACGAACTATTACACTCCCTAACTTGGATGAGGAAACAGTACAAAAGATGGGTCAGAGAAGGATTAACCCAGTACATTCAAAAACAGATAGCAAGCCGATTTAAACAAGAAACAAAGAAAAGCCTCTACGATGAACTCGGCTACACTAAAATATGGGAAACCGTAGCTAGAATAGTGGGGGAGAAAACCATCCTCCTCTTATACTTTTCAGAATCCGAAAAAATCCTCAAATTAACAACAAAAGAATTTGAAAAGGCGGGAATAAACCTACCAGAATGGCTCCAAGCAGACTTCAGCCAAGCCAAAAGTTTCCTAAAAAAAGACACTAAACCGAACCCAGCAGCAGAGTAGCAACGCATTGGTTGCAAGGTTTCAATAATGGGAGTGAATCAGGTGAGAATCATTGTCGATGTTCCTGAAGGTTTCAAAATTATTTTCGTAAGATGAATAAACGACATAATGGTAAGAAGCTGAAATCTGATTCAGGAGTGTTTTGGGAAGGTAAATAATCTCGAAATGGGAGAAAAACTTACACCCTACGCGGTAGAAATAAGATATCTGGGTATACTTGACGAGGAATTAACAATAGACAAAGCTAAAGAAACAGTGGAGTTGTGTAAAAAAATCAAGAAATTTGTATTAGATAAATTACTTAACGGTCAACGATTGAAATAAAGAGTGACTCCGGACTTAATCTCAGGAAGTCGTAAACAGAGCAGTAAGAATCTTTAAAAGAAGATAATTCTTGGCGAAAATCTTGTATTCTAGAAGACAAAAGCAAGATTCGGTAGAAAAGATTATAGAAGCTAAATGTTTACATTTCTCAAAGAGAGGTCTTTCTGGTTTTATATGTTGGTGGGAAAAAATAATGAACGTCATTGGTCAAATTGTTGCTGGTGAGGTCTCCTCTATTCTCATTCGTGAAAAAAGCGGTGAAAAAATTGAGCTAGGAGACCTTCTAATTGTAGACGAGAAAGAAGGTTACCTAATTCTTAAAGTATTCGACCTGCTATACGGTAGCCAGGTTCCACAGGCAGCCAGAGAACTTCTGGCAGGTATGGAGTTGGAGGGTCATGGTGGAACCGTTGATTTCCTTGAGCCGGAGCTAAGAAGTTACGTTATGGCAAAGGTTAAAGCCATCGCCAAAATCACAGATAAGAAAGAGTTACGCGTACCCAAAACATTGCCAGGCTTCTTCAAGAGTGTTCGACCGATTTCCGAAAAGGATATAGATTTTTTGACCAAGCCTTCCACTCCGGTTTATCTGGGTATGGTTCGGAGTGGTTCCAAGGTTTTGGATGTGGATGTTTTTCTGAATGGCTTAGACGTATTCACTCACCATGTCCTAGTTCCAGCCACCACCGGTAGAGGTAAAAGTAATCTGGTGAAGGTTATGCTCTGGAGTGTTGTGGGTGAGAACAATTTCGGGGTTTTGGTTCTTGATCCTCACGACGAGTACTATGGTCGACACACTAAAACTAAGGGTTTGAAGGATCACCCCGATGCTAAGGGTAATGTATTTTATTTTTCCTCCACTCCCCTGCCGGGCACCAATACTCTTGTTGTGAACCTGAAGTCCATTAAGCCCTCACACTTTGAGGGAATTGTAGACTTTACCGACGCCCAATGGGATGCAATCAAAATATATTACAATAACTATGGGGAGGATTGGATTGAAAACATCGTGAGTGGAGCTGAGGCAAAGGGCGTGGCTCTAAGAACAATGGATGTGCTTCAAAGAAAGTTCAACAATACACTAGGGGTCTACATTGATGCCTCCAATGCTCTACAGTGTAGGAGCCGAGCATTTAGCGACACTGCTGGCGAATCCACTATGGGAGAAATGATCCGTCTGCTAGAGGAGGGAAAGATGGTGATTCTTGACACGTCCCGTTTGCTTGATCAGGCGGAGCTCCTACTTGGAAGCATAGTGGTTGAGGGGATATTTAATAGGTATCAACAGTACAAATCTACGGGTGAGCTTGACGATAAGCCGGTGATAACACTGGTGATAGAGGAGGCTCCCCGGGTATTAGGAAGCGACGTGTTAGCTTCTATGGGTGAAAACATTTACGCCACGGTGGCCAGGGAGGGAAGAAAATTCAAAGTCGGACTCATAGCCATCACTCAATTAACCAGCCTCATTCCCAGAACGATACTTGCAAATATGAACACTAAAATTATTATGGGTAATGAGGTGGCTCCTGAGCGGAGAGCAATTATTGACAGCGCTGCCCAGGACCTCTCGGAGGAGAACAGGGAGATTGCTAGCCTAGATAAGGGTGAAGCAATTATAAGCAGCAACTTCACAAAATTCGCGATTCCCATACACGTCCCCCTCTTTGAAGATTATATTAAAAATTTTAAAGGTAAGAGTAAGGTTGAGAAGGGGAAAAATAAGGATTCCACAGTTTTTATCGGGTGAATTGTTTTGTACAAGTTTGCTCACATATCTGACTGCCATCTGGGTTCAAACCGGGATCCCTTCCTCAGGAATCTGGAAATGAATGCTTTCAACTATGCTATGGACGAATGCATAAAGCGCAAGGTTGATTTTATTATAGTTACTGGAGACCTATTTCATTCCAATATTCCGGACCTGGGAGTGGTGAACTCTGCGGTTAAAAAGATGAATGAGGTGGTAAATCAGAATATCCCTATTTACGTTATATACGGTAGCCATGATTATAGCCCAAACGAAACATCCATAGTGGATATTCTCAGCAGCGCAGGTTTGTTCAAAAAAGTGGTTCATGGAGAAGTAGAGGAAGAAAAGCTGAAACTGGACTTTTTCACCAATCCCAAAACCGGAGTAAAAATAGTCGGCATCTCGGCCCGCAGACTGGGTCTAGAAAAGAAGTATTTTGAAATGCTAGACAGAGAAAGCCTAGAAAAGGAGCCGGGATTCAAGATATTCGCCTTTCACAGCGGAATAACAGAACTCAAACCGAAGCATCTGGGTCGCATGGAGTCAATCCCCATATCGTATCTTCCCAAAGGATTTAACTATTACGCTGGCGGGCACATTCACCAGTGCACTAGGCGGAAATTTGAAGACTATGGGTTAATAGCCTACCCTGGTACCCTTTTTGCAGGTTACCCCCGAGACTTGGAGGATAATGCGCGAGGTGAAAAAAGAGGCTTCCTCATAATTTCTTTCGATAATGAAATTGATAAAATTGAATTCGTGGAGATTCCCGGTCCAGAATACTATCTTTTGGAGTATGATGCCACAGGAAAAAATTCGGCCAAGGTGCGTGATGATCTTATAGCAAAAGTTGGTGAAATCCCTGCGGAAGAAAAAATTGTCCTCCTCAAAGTCGGTGGCGAAATGTCTGGAGGTAACACATCAGACATTGACTTCATAAAGATAAGAAACATACTCCAACAGAAGGGTGCACTGTACGTTAGCATTAACCGTCACAGCTTAACCACCAAGGAATACGAAACAGTGAGACCTATGGGAGAGGACATCGGGGAAGTTGAGAGAAACCTCTTCAAGGAAAACATAGGAGCCGTAAAAGTATCAATTGAAGCCCTAAAAGGAGAGAACGGAGCCAAACTAGCCACAGAGCTCCTAACAGTTCTCAGGCAAAACCAGAAAGCAGGCGAAACCAAGAAAGATTACGAGAGTAGAGTGCTAAAACAATCAGTCAATCTTCTAAAGTTAGAGGAGGCTTTCAAGTGAGGGCGAAATCATTAAGACTAGTAAATATCCGAAGCTACAAAGAAGAAAACATCGAATTCCCCCCAAGAACAACCCTCTTCGAGGGCGACATAGGCTCCGGTAAATCAACCATTCTGCTCGCCATAGAATTCGCCCTGTTCGGTTTAGGAGACCAGAAAGGAGCTTCCCTACTAAGACTAGGAACCAAAGAGGGATATGTAACCTTCACCTTCGAAATGGAGGGGCAAATATACGAGATTCACCGCAAGCTAGTAAGAAAGGGAACCGCGGTCCAACAAAAAGAGGGCCACATAAAAATCAATGGAAAAAAGTATGATCTTTCACCCACCGAATTAAAGGAGCGAATACTGGAGATTCTAAAGTTCAATGAACCACCCGACCCCAAAGCTCAGAGCGTAATCTACAGGTACGCTATTTTCACACCCCAAGAAGAAATGAAATCCATTCTATGGGCCAAACCTCAGGAAAGATTACAGACCATGAGGAAAGCCTTCGGAATAGAAGACTACAAAACCGCTGCAGAAAACGCAAAGAACCTCATAAGCAAAACCAAAGAAAGAAGCGACATTTTAAAAGGAAGAATCGAAGACCTAGAACAGAGGAAAATCGAACTAGAAACAAAAACAGACGAAATAAAAAAAGCAGAAGAATCGCTCCAAGAGCTCACCAAAGAAAAAGAAAAATTGGATTCCGAAATAGAGAAACACGAGAGCGGAATGGAAAAACTCCGAGAACAAGAAAAGGAACTCAGCAGCATTCAGATACTCATTCCAAAACTCAAAGAGGACATAAAAGAAAAAACAAGGAGAAAAACCACCATACAATCCGAAAACACCACCTATAAAAAAGAAATAGAAGAACAACTCCAACCCCAGATAGACCAACTAAACAAACTTGAAAAACCAACCGACAAAAAAGAGGAAGAACTAGAAAAACAGATCGAAGACATCAGAAAGGAAGAACGAGAACTATTCCAATCAGTTAACAGTTACAACATCAAAATCGAAGAATACCAGCAGATAATAGACAACAAAATCTGCCCCACATGCGATAGAGAAGTTGATCCCCAAGAATTCGGAGAAAAGCTGAACAGCAAAAAAAATGAAAGAGACCAAGCAGAAGAAAAACGAAAAAAAATAGTCGAAAACCTTGAAAACATCCAAGCATTGCAAAAGAATCTCAGAGACTACAATAAGAACCGGGAAACCCTCAATCAACTCAATAAGAACTTAGAGGATAGAAAGGAGAGAATCACCAAGAACATGGATGAAATCCTCGAACTCTCAAACCAAGTAGAGAGAATTGACACAGAGCTAAGAATACACCAGAAAAAGCTTGAAGAACTCAAAGATGTTTCTGAGAAGATCGAACAAATGAAAACAACACTCGACACTCTCAAACAGAAACACGAACAAACTAAGGATGAACTATCCAAAGCCGAGAAACAAATCGAAATCTACACAGAAGAAAAGAAAAAACTAGAAACAGAAATCAAAGAAAAAGAGAAACAGGGAAAAACCAAACAGCTACTAGACGAACACCGCATCTGGCTCCAAGACTACTACACACCCACCTTAGAAAGCATAGAAAAACACGTAATGAGAAACATAAACCAGGAATTCAACACCCAGCTCCAGAGATGGTTCAACATCCTAGTAGACGACCCCAGCAAAAACGTCAGAGTAGACGAAGAATTCACACCCATAATAGAACAAGACGGCTACGAGCAAAACGTAAACTTCATGAGTGGAGGCGAGAAAACCAGCCTTGCCTTTGTTTACCGCCTAGCACTAAACACCATGGTCAGAAAAGTATCCACCACAATGAAAACCAACATACTAATACTCGACGAACCAACGGACTCTTTTTCTAAAGAGCAGCTGTTTAAAATCAGAGATATTCTAAACGAGTTGCAGGACGCACAGATAATCCTAGTCTCACACGAAAGAGAACTGGAAAGCTTCGCAGACCAAGTCTACAAAGTAGAAAAAAGAAACGGCGTCTCAAAAGTGGAACCCTAAACATGGAAACAACCACCACAGCGTCGGATACTACTTTGAAGCCCCACTTATTTTTCCCCATTTTCAGCTCACTAATGTCTTGACGCACCTGCTTAATTTTGTCAGCGTGCTGCGGCGACGCATACTTGAAGGATGTCGAAGGGAAGGTGTAACCCAAACTAATCTATTCTTCATAACTTTCTATATTCTTTTAATAAATAGTAAAAATTAATTCAAAAAATCCTATTTAAAAGCCGAATAATTTTTCATATTTTTACGATTAAATTTAAATATAACTTAGTTGAGATATTGTGCTATGTGCCATAAATTTATGGTACATTCGCACACAAAAAACTGGAGTTGAGAGAGGAATACACAATGCGGAAAAAAGTGATTGGTGCACTAATTATTGTAGCTTTCATTTCAATGGCTTTACCCTTGGTTCCATTGGCTACACAGGTTTCAGGATCTGCACAGGCTACACAGGTTTTATCGGTTGTATCTGTTAATCTTATAGGAATCAATACAGAATCCGTAGACAGTAAGGCATACACCCCTTCATCAGGGTTCTATGCTGACCTCGGTATGATATATACCGTAAGAACCCAAGATGGAGTGAATATAAAAATGCTGAGATATCACCCGGCTGGGGAGGGCTTTAACTATGGAGCACAGTCAATTTTGCTGTTCCCCGGTCTACTTGCCAATATAAACGAATTTTTAGCACATTCTACAGATAGACTCAAGCAGCTTTACGGCGATATTATACTGCCTGACGAGCTTGCAGACTGGGCCGTAGGAGACGAGAACATTGAAGAAGATCCATTACTATACTATAGTATTGCCTATTACTTATGGTCAGAGGGATACGATGTATGGCTTGCAAACTATAGAGGCGTTGGCTATAAAGAGATGAAAAGCGAGAGAGGAAGTACCAAAACATCTCTAGATACCTGGGCACTTTATGACGCTAGGGCAGCATTAAGGAAAGTTTACGACGTGACAGGTAAGCATCCAATTATCGGCGGTCACAGCACGGGAGGACTCGTGAGCATGATTTTATTACAAGGCTGCTATTTCAAATGGGATGGACATGTCGCTTCCTCAGATTCTCTCACTAAACAACGAAACGGAATTACTACGGGCCCAGAAACAATTAAAGGCTTTATAGCAC
>DXJA01000512.1 GCA_019056875.1 Candidatus Jordarchaeum madagascarense | reverse complement strand
TACGTTTTTACATAATATTATTATATAGACTTGTTTGAATCAGAACCTGTTCGGAGAAGATGTTTAAATGGAAAAGAATCTGCGATTATATCTGGAAGAAACACGCCCTCCGATTTCCGACTCCTTGTATACTACAATCACTGCACACAGAAAACTTTACAGAAAACTCGCCCTTTCTGGTGGGCAAGTGAAGAGGCTGAGAAATACAATCAAAGCATCTGATATACAAGTCATGTTAAGTGGTAAAAAAGGAAAATTAAAACGGCTCGATGTCATGCTTGAACTCTATTGTGATGAGGAGTATGAGAAAAAACTATTGACCTTTTATAACGAAACGGTTAAAAAAAATAAACCTGCGAAACAGTTTCTCCAAACGCTGTCCGAAGCCGAAGAGCTAGGAGGAGCTCCTTCCTTTAAATTTGGATTGAGCTGGGGCAACATTAAATTTAATGCTCAGAAATTTGCCGAAGAACTTTATGAATTAGCAGACACAACATTTCTCATAAACTTTGAATTAGAGATGGAGAATTCGCTTATTACCGCCACAAACCTATCCTACCCCATAATCGATGAGAACCAAAACTTCTTTCTGGTAGAGTACATTCCCCCCTTTAAAGCCGTATATCCCGATGGAACAGAAAAAACTTTCACAAAACTCAGCTCATTGATAGAAAATATGACTGAAAATCCGAAAGCTACACCAAAATTATATGTAATGGGAAACCAGGGGCAATGGAAACCACTAATAACTTTTGCATGGCAGTTCGAAGACGGATTAATATGCATAAGAGTTCCCTCCGACAATGGAAAAACCGAAGAAAAAGAATTCATACTAAATCCCTTAACCGGAGACATAGAAATAATCAAGGGACAAATAAAAGTAGCAAAGGCTCAAAGTCCACCAAAATTCAAACCGGAAAGAATATTCTTCTTTGAACTAGGCGGAGACGAACTCGCAAAACCAGCACCAAAAACAACAACACCACCAAAAGCATCCAAAAAGAAATCATAGGAATCATCTCCTCTCCTAATGAAAAAAAACACTTTCAATACCATCTTTTTATCACACTTTATTACCTCAAAATTCAAGCCTCCTCTTCCTCAAACCATGGAGAATCCCGGTACTCATCAACATCCAAACTTATCCACTCATTTTTTTCTCCATAAAGCTGCCTTTCATGCAACACCCTCACAAAGCTTATAGAACTACAGGCAAAGCAGTAAACCTCAAACATGGCCCCATCAACTATCTCAAACCAAACCTCCCCCCGATCGCTGACCGTTCCACTCTCAATATTTGTTTTTATTATTTCACCGTTAAGAGCTAAGTGCTTCTCTATAACCAACTCAACTATATTAGCGATATACGAAACGAATTCAGAAAGCAGAGATTTATCCCTCAAATAGATGTTGGTGGTTAAAATAATTGTATTACCCCTTTCTTTTCGCTTAAACTTCACCCGCTCAGCCAACCTCACATCCTCCCTTAAAACACTCTCAACTTGGACACTAATCTCACCGCTCAAAAAACCATGCTTCTGATTCACAAAACCACCACCATTACACTACAAGAATACTATAAATTATAACCTCCCTACTAAAAATAATTTAACTTTAAGCCCACAAACAAATCCAAATAACTACTCAAAAAGTTATTAAGCGACCAACCTTTTGTTAAAAACAAAAAGATAAACAGATCAGTTGGAGGTAATAGCTTGGGCCTCAAAATCGCGGTAGCGGGAAAAGGTGGCGTGGGCAAAACCACTGTGGCAGGGAGTTTGGCACGCCTTTTTGGCAGGGATGGATTAAGCGTGTTTGCCATTGACGCGGATCCGAGTATGAATCTTTACAAGGCGCTGGGTATTCCAAGCGAGACTATGAAGAAGATTACACCCATCTCCGAGATGCATGACCTTGTTGAGGAACGCACCGGCGCCAGGCCGGGTTCCTCGGGAGGAGTCTTTATCCTCAACCCCAAGGTATCCGATATCCCTGACCGCTTTAAGGTAACAGGTCCAGATAATGTCCAGTTGCTGGTAATGGGTACGGTTACACAACCGAGTGGGGGCTGCCTGTGCCCGAGTAATTCCTTGGTGAGGGCTTTGATGTCCCATCTAGTGCTGAAACGGGATGAAGTGGTGGTTCTCGACATGGTGGCTGGAATAGAACACCTGGGGCGGGGAACGGCGAAGGCTGTGGATGCCATGATAATAGTTGTGGAGCCCGGTTCACGATCCTTGGATCTGGCTGGTAGAATTAAAGAACTTGCAGAGGGGCTAGGTGTGAAGAAGCTCTTCATAGTTGGGAACAAGGTATCCGATGATGAGGAAGTCAAATTTTTGCAGAAAGCCAGCAAGGATTTAGGACTGGAACTACTAGCAATGATTCCCTTTGATCGAGAAATAGCTAAGGCTGATTTGCGCGATAATGCACCGTTAGACTTTGCCCCAGAATCGGAAGCCATGAAGCAAATTATTAAAATAAAAAAGAGGCTGGAGCAAGAATTAGCCTAATGGTGAGCTTTGGGAAGCCAAACAAATGTTTAAAAATATTTTTTTGCTATCTCTCGAATCGCTTCTCTAACATTGTCCCTGACTCCTGACACGGCGACTATCCCTTTCTCCTCTATTTCTATAGTAACTTGGTGTTTTTTAGCGATCTGAACCAACTCTGATTCAGGCTCGATTCTATCGAGCTTAATACGCACAAAGTCTAACCCACTGTCCCTAGTAACCCCTTTAACAAAAGTCTTTTTTCGCTGTGGTGGGTTTTTCAATGGGGCCTCATCGATTTTTTTCTTCCATTCTGCAACATAATCTTCCCCCAATTCCTGAGCTTTGGCAAACAGGTTGGCTTTTACGTTGTTTAGTGTTACTTCCAAATCCATGAGATAATCCTTATGTGTGTGTACTTCTCCCTCCGGGGACTCCTTGTAATGCGTAATTATGAAACGCGTATATCTTAAATTCTCACTCACGCTGGCGGAAACTTGTATCTTTCGGGATTTCAGATCGCCAAGCATGTCGTTAAGAACGTACCATTCATTCTCTAAAATTGTTAAGTTTTCCATTACTCCTCAAATCCTAAATTTACCAACAGTATCAATAAACCCTACTCCCACCTTCACTTAAATTTATATTTTCAAGAAAAATAACCAAACAGTGAATCCAAAAAAAGGCTTAAAAATTGCAAGCAAACATTTATCGCAGCCAAAAACAAGGGTTTAAAGGTCTATTAAATCTATTAGGTGAATCCATTGGATTACAAAAGAATAAGCTTCGAAAGCGACGGAATAAACCTAGTCGGAGATTTATTAACACCCTCAAAGCCCTATGAACCTCCCTTTCCTGCCATTTGCTATCTTCATGGATTCCCGGGTGATGAGGATAAGGTCACTGGAGTTGGTTTGAGCCTAGCGAAAATGGGCTATGTTTATCTATGCTTTGATTTCCGAGGGCACCGAGAAAGTGCTCCTCCCGATTTTGAGGGGCCCTTCAGTTTCGTGGGGGAAATAAATGACTGCAAAAATGCTATAAATTATCTTACAAAACTTGACTATGTGGATAAATCCCGTATTGGCCTCTATGGTGAAAGTATGGGTGGTGGCGTGGCTATATGTTTTGCAGCCGAGGATAATCGGGTAAAGGCGTTGGCGGTAAGGGCTCCAGTGTTTGACACAGCGTTTATGTTTAGCCACCCCATGTTCGAAATGTCTGTCAACTCTATGGAAATTTTTCTTCCCGGGGAGGTTAAGGGCTTAAGATACCCTAATTTGCTTTCTCTCCTCAAAGAGGAGGCTAAAAAGTACACCCCTATCAAACTGGTACATAAGGTTTCTCCAAAGCCCCTACTCATTCTGGCAGGAGCTAAGGATGAATTAATACCCCTAGAAGGTGTTAAAGCCTTATTCGAGAAGGCAAATGAGCCCAAAGAATTGGTAATACTGGAAAACGCGGATCACAACCTCACCCTGCCTTCCATTAGAAAAAGAGCCTTCGAAACCATAGTTAATTGGCTCGTTAAACAGGTCTGAGCGGTATAAACCAGTTTTGCACAGTTTGTATTAGAAGTCGACGCCTTTTCTGGCTTGCATTCCTTGGGTTACGAAGGGGTGTTTTATCATCCTCATCTCAGTTACTAAGTCTGCCATTTCGAGTAGTTTGGGGTGCATGTATCTACCGGTGAGAACAATTTCCATTTGTGGGGGCTTCTTTTTCAAAAGTTCAATAACGTCTTTGACGTTTATCAGTCCCATATCGATAGCTATCCCCACCTCGTCGAGGATGAGTATGTCGTATTCGTCGCTTTCGATTGTTTTTTTGGCCAGCTCCAATGCTTTTTTTGCTTCTTCTATGTCCACTTTTTCTGGTTCTGAAATTATTTCTGGTCTTCCGAACTGTGTTATTGTGAGGTTGGGATAGTTTTTGGATGCTTTTATTTCTCCGTAACTTACTTCTCCTTTCATGAATTGGATCATGTGTACCTTAAACCCGTGTCCTGTGGCGCGAAATGCTAGTCCCAGAGAAGCTGTAGTTTTTCCCTTCCCCTTGCCGTAGTAAACCTGAATAATTCCTTCAGTTAACCTTTGCCTCAATGTTATCATCTACCCGACAAATTTTTTGATAATTGGCTTTAAAAGCTTATCAGCGGCGGAGTAAAGATTTTCTTCTCTTGAGTAGACTTTCTCCACAAGTTTTTCAATCCCTTTGTCTTCGTTGAGTTGCTTGTATACGTGTTCCTGAATCAGGGATTCCACAATTTCCTTAATCTTTCTCTCAATATGGTCTCTACGTCTTTCTTCAAGCAGGCCTGCTAGCTCAATATGCTTTCTGTGCTCCTCAATAGCTTCTAATAGTTCTTTGATCCCCACGCCATCGATGGCTATTGTGGTAAGCACCGGTGGACGCCAGCCAGTTTGTCTAGTATAAGAGTCTAATGCCATTTCCAGTTGGAGCGCCAGTTTGTCACCGTTCAAATCCGCTTTGTTTACCACCAGTATGTCGCCTATTTCGATAATCCCCGCTTTCTGAGCCTGTATGGAATCACCAGCTCCCGGCATAAATACGCAAACAATGGTATCTGCAATTTTGATGACGTCTACTTCGGCTTGTCCCGCTCCCACTGTTTCTATGATTATGTAGTCTTTACCATAGGCGTCAAACACCGTGGCGATATCATAAGTGGCTTTGGATAGTCCACCCGACATTCCTCTAGACGCCACGCTGCGAATGAATATCTCCGGATCAGAAACAATTTCCCTCATTCTAACTCGATCTCCTAGGAAAGCTCCGCCACTAAAAGGACTAGAAGGATCAATACTAATTATACCCACGGTCTTTCCCCTACTCCTCATCTCTTGAGCCAACCTGCTAATCAATGTACTTTTTCCGCTACCCGGAGAGCCGGTAATCCCGACAATGTAGGCTTTACCTGTGTTCTTGTATAAAGCGTCAAAAATTTCCTTGCCTCTTTCCGGCTCATTCTCCACAATTGTAATAATTCTCGCAAGAGCCAAGCGGTCCTTTTCCTGAAACTTAGAAACTAGTTCCTCTAAATTACTATCCCTGATCATTATCCAAACATCCAGTAGTATTTAATCTATTACTTTTTGGCTAATCGGGGTCAAATAGTGCGATGTTTACTAACCTATATATCCTTTACCCAACTCTCGCGAAAACATCCTAAATCTGTACAAACCAAATTTATCGTAATCAAAACATCTGCCATTAAAAATTTCTAAAAGTAAAAATGAATCTTGAAAGGATACTTTGCAGGTTCCGGATATTTTTCTTCTAAATTTTTGAGTAATAGATAAGTTTCAGGGTAGGAGTTCAACGATTCAATTTCCTCCAACTCGAACCATTCAGATTCCAGATTGGCCTCCACCAACTTCTCTCCAATCTTAGCCCTAAATACGAAAAACAGATGATAATCCTCTCCCTTCCTCAATTCATATATTCTCGCCAAGCCCATGATCTCCACAAAGTACCCTGTCTCCTCTCTAATCTCTCTCTCCGCAGCTTCTACCACCCTTTCCCCCTTCTCAACTTTCCCCCCGGGAATCGCCCATAACCCGTTTTCTTTTACCAGAAGCACTCTGCCCTCATTATCCTTAATAACAACGGTAGCTATTACAACAACCATCTCCACCATCTCTGGAAGAATTTTTTTATTTTAGTCGGCTTATCTATCTTACTATAGGTTAATCTTTTATTTTACTTATTACAATATTTTCCTAAAATTTTTAGAATTGGAGCGGCTATCCATGCAGTATGATGTGATAGTTATAGGATCAGGGCCAGCGGGACTTGCCAGTGCCACCTTCACCGCAATAAGAAAATTAAAAACCCTCATATTAGAGGCAGCCAGTAAAGCGGGTGGAAAACCAGTAAACATGTATGGAAACAAAATCGTAGACGACTTCATCGGTTTCCCAGAAGGGGTGAAGGGAAAAGAAGTTGGAGAAGCCCTAATCAGACAAGCAGAAAAATTTGGAGCAGAAATCAAATGCAATTCTAAGGTGACTAAAATCTCAATTGAAAACTACGATAAACTGGTTAAAACCGAGGACGGCGAAATCTACCGAGCTAAAGCGGTCATAATCGCCACCGGTTCCCACACCAAGAACTATGTGGGCGGCATTGAAGGTGAACGCGAATTCAGAAAAAAGGGTGTAGACTACTACCTTTCATCCCCTTCCGAAATGGAGAACAAAATAGTAGTCGTAGTTGGTGGAGGAGAAACCGCCGTAGAAACCGCCCTCATCTTAAAAGATATAGCAAAAGAAGTAAACATCGTTCATAGACGCGACTACTTCAGAGCAGACGAGCTACTCGTAGAAAAATTGGAAAAAAGCAACGTAAACATAATCTACGACTCACAAATAAAAAAAATTGAAGGAGACAGTCATTTAACAAAAGTAACAATCCACAACAATAACACCAATAAAGAAACCGAACTAAAAGCAGACCAAATCATCTTCTGCATCGGCGCGATACCTGCTAGCGAAATGTTAAAAGACCTACCAGTAGAAGTCGACCAAAGAGGCCTAATTAAAACTGACTGCGATCAAAAAACAATCGTAGAGGGAATCTTCGCAGCCGGCGACGTGGCAGGAGGAGCCATGAGAATCTCCGTCGCAATAGGAGAAGGCGTCAAAGCCGCAATGGCCGCATACTTACACGTTCGAAAACCATACTGGGCCTAAAATCACAAACCAAAGCCAAACCACACCCAATGTTGCCCCACTCCCGAATTAAATCGGCATCATGTAACACTAATTAAAACCCATTAGAGCTTTTCATCAAAAATTATGCCTACAAAGCCCACCCCCCTCATTGCAAATTAAAAAAATAAGAAAAACAACAGAACCCACAAAAGAGAACCAACAGGCCGCTCTAGAAAAAGGTTTATTATTTTGATGCTCCATACCAACCGCCTCTGATGTACAAGTAGGCGTTTACAGCCGCCGCGGCTCCTTCACCCACCGCTGTAGCAATCTGAAAAACACCACCCGTAACATCTCCAGCAGCAAAAATCCCCTCAATATTTGTTTTCTGCTCCCTGTCCACAATTATGTAACCATCCCCCTCAACCACAACTCCCACCCCCCTTGCAATCTCACTAACCGGCCTAAAACCCACCGCAATGAAAACCGCATCCACCTCCAATCTACTTTCCTCTCCCGTCTTATTATTAACGAGACGAATCCGATTCACAAGCCTATCTCCCTCAATCTCCTTAACCTCAGTGTTCCAATGAATCCTAACCCCCTTATCAGTCAAAGCCTTCTTATAGTAGGATTCAGCCCTCAAATCATCCCTCCTATGAACCAAATGCGTCTCACCCGCCACATCACTCAGATACAGAGCCTCAGAACAAGCCGTGTTCCCACCACCAACCACCAGCACCCTCTTACCCTTAAACAAGGGACCATCACAGGTCGCACAATAACTAACCCCCCTACCACCCAGCCTCTCCTCACCCGGCACCCCAAGCCTTATGTGTTCCCGACCGGTCGCAATAATAACCGCATCCGCAATATACACCTCCGAATCCGAAACAACCCTGAACCTCCTCCCCTCCCTCTCCAATTTTTTGACAGGCTCCAGATCATGAATCTCACAGCCGCACCCCTCAGCCTCCTTCCTCATAACATCCATAAGCTCCATTCCCCGAACCCTAACAAACCCCGGATAGTTCTCAATCACAGCCGCCTCAGCAGCCTGACCACCACTAACCTTAGCCTCCAAAACCACAGCATCCAAACCAAACCGAGCCGCATAAATACCAGCACTCAAACCCGCAGGTCCCGCACCAACAATCACAAGCTGCTTCTCAACAGTCAAAACAAACACCCTCAAAACTTAATAAAACGAACCTCAACCCACTTTAAACCCCCAAGCTAATAAAAATTTTTCACCCCCATTTCTAAAACAAAATTATTCAGCACAATACTAAAATACCCGCCCGGAGGCAGCCTGGGATACGACCCCATAGCAAACTACATCACACACTACATATACGGAATGTACTAGCAAAAATGAGCAAAAATGGACTATTTTTCTTTCTTTATACGCATCAAAGCACTCTTTGAGTATAAAATGAATATGAAGGGAAGTGTTTTAATGCATTAGTCAAATTTTTTATGAGTTACCCTTTTCTCTTTTTATTCTTTTTGGAATATTTTTTCCCCCCTCAGCTTCTTAACCATTCCGCCCACTTTCTCCTGAGTCATCGAGTCGCTGTCCCTATGTGCTTCTATTGCGGATTCTAATGCCGGTTCTCCGAATTCTGCGAGAACCTTCAGCAGCTCAAATTTAACATCCATAAAGCTATCTTTTAGGACCTGAATGATGGGTTCGATTGCCCGCTCATCCCCTATCTCAGCCAGAATTTCCGCCACCTCTATTTGAACCGCCACCCCTACTCGAACCTTCCCCTCCAGTGCTTTTATAAGGGGTTCCACAGCAACTTCCCCCATCCTTACAAGTGCTTCATGCGCCCTGAATCGAATATAACAG
>DXJA01000511.1 GCA_019056875.1 Candidatus Jordarchaeum madagascarense | reverse complement strand
CTCATTCTGGCTATTTATCTGGCCTTTAACATTTTTTGTTTTCTGGATAATTTGAACGATTAATTCTTTGCTCCGCTTTTTTCGATGTTTTCGCTTGTTTGGCGATTTTTTCATTTAGTTTCGTTAGGACTTTGCTGAATGCTAGGTCGAGGTCTTCCCTTTTTTTGATTGGGGAGAGCCCGTTTAGTTCTCGGAGTTTATTGAAGCGTTGGAATACTTTCTCATCAAATTCTTCCTCGTCTTTCTTTTTCTGCTTCGCTCCCTTCTTCTCTTCGCCTGTAAAGGTTTCGGTGGTTTCTATTAGTTCTTGTGGGATTTCGTAGTCATCAAGTTTTAACTCGTTGAAGATGTTGATGGGTGTAATCAGGTAGCCGTCGAACCCGGTGTCGATTATAACGTTGAGGGTGCCTTTGCTGGGATATTTTAAACTTCTCTCAGGATTGTAAACGACTATTTCTATGTATGGTGCGGGAACATTTGAAACTGGAGGAGTGGAGTAGTTCCAAGTTTTCTCCATCACTTGGTTTTCCTCCCTGTGTTGAGCCCCAGAGTTCTTCTCACCCCTGTTTCTCCAACTTTGAAAACAAGAGAGGGCCTCCCAGAAAGCCCTTCGTTCTTTTTTGCTTCAACTATTTCTTCTAGAGAATCTACTAGTTTAACCATTTCGCCCTTAGCTATGAGAACCCATTTTCCTCGGTGGTTTTTTTCGAGAAATCTCCTCATCCTTCTGAAGGTTGCAACGTTTAGGTCCTGTTCCCTCTCCCTCTCATTCTTTTTGGGGGAGTTATTCATCCAAGTTTTAATGGCCTCTGTCAAAGCTTCTCCAATATTTAAGCCGCGTTCCGAGGCTCGGGCTTTCAACTTGGCGTAAACTTTGCTGTCTATTCCTCTAATCAGAACATCCACACAATCACCCGGTATATGATGATATCATAGATATATTAGTGTATATAATTTTAGAGTTTTCCTAGAATTTTTAAGATTGCTGGAGAGATTATTAATTATTTTTATGGGTGTTGCTGGTTGGGTTTTAGGATTTTGTTGAGGGTTTTTAGGTCTATTATTTTTTTGTGTTTTTCTGGTTCGGCTGGTGTTTCTAGGTCTGCTGCTTCTTTTGCTACTAGGAGGTAATTGTTTTCTGGTGATGTTAGTCCGGTTTTGGTGGCCTTTTCTTCGAGTTCTTTGAGTATTTTTTCGGCGTCGTTTTGCTTGATTCTGCTCCACTTGGTTTCTACGAATGTGGTAGATTTTCCGGGTTCTCTGATTATGGTGTCTATTTCGGTGTCTTTGTGCCACCATTTGCCTACTTGAACCAGTTTTGTTTCGATTAGTCCGTGCTGGTGCAGTAGCGGTGTTATTTCGGTTATTACGTCTTCGAATACGCGTGATAGGTACTTGTTGAAGGTTTCGTGTATGTGGCTGAGGGCTTCCTCCACGTAGCCCGTTTCGAGTAGTGTTCTTAGCGTGTAGGGGTAGGTGAACCAGAAGCGGAAGTAGTTGTCTTTGAACTGTAGCTTAACTGGTTTCCTGTAGCCTATGGGTCTCACCCGAGTAAGGATTTCCAGTTCCTCAAGGAGGTCTATGTATTTGACTATGCTTCGGGGATCTACTTGGGCTACTGAAGCAGCTTCGCTTTGGGAGTTTCTTCCCTCCGCGACTGAGGATAGTATGCTGAAATATGTTCGTGGCTCCCTCACCTCCTGTCTCAGTATGCTTTGGGCTTCGTCATAGAGGTAGTTTTCCGGAGTTACTATGCTTCTCAGATTTTCCTTGAAACTCTTGGTGCTGCTTAACTTTTCTAGGTAGGCGGGTGTTCCACCAATGACGGCGTAGATGCTCAGTAGGTCTTCTACGCCGTAGTTTGGGAAGAAGCCTCTTATTTGAGGAAAGCTGAGTGGCTTGAGTTTCAAGGTGGCGGTTCTTCTGCCAAAGAGGGGGCTTTTGTAGCCTAGGAGCTTCTCCTCAAAGAAGGACACTGCTGAGCCGCAGAGGATAAGCATAAGGTTTCTTTGGGAGAGTTCGGAGTCTATTATTCTCTGTAGGCGGGATGGGAAGCTGGCGTCCACCTCAACCACGTACTGGAACTCGTCTATGACAATCAGAATCTTCTCGCTGGTAGTATTCGTGACGCTCTCAATTACCTCTACTATATCGCCTGAAAATGGTAGGCCGAGGGAGCGTTTGATGTTATCCGAGAATTCTTTGCAGAGAGCTTCGTAGGGAACCTGGGCGGCGACGTAGTAAACGCCTGTTTTTTCCTTAGCGAACTCCGTGAGCAGTCGGGTCTTACCGACTCTCCGACGCCCAAAGACGACAACGAGAGAGAACCCAGGGCTGCTCCACAAACTCTCAAGTTGCTGTAACTCTGCCTCCCTATCCACGAATAGATTTCGTCTCAAAAGGTGACACCTCGAAATACGCTAAAATATAGAAGAAAACTCAAAAAATAAAAGTTTCGCTCGGCTCAGAAGGAACAGAAGAAAAAGGGTTACAAGCAGTGAGGGTAAGCGATTTCGGAATAGTTATGGTCCTGGTATTTTCTTGGTACACTAACCACTCCATCTAGACCTACTACAGTTCTACAGCCGCATTTAGTTCCTTTTTGAAGGCGTGGTAGTGACGATATTTTTGGCGATACCTTTCTATTAGTTCGGCGCCTTCTGATTTCATGCCGCGATTGGCGAGCATTTCAGCTAGAGCTACAAGCAGGTTTGCCGCCTTATAGTAACTGTTTCTGTGTTTCCCTCCCACAATGGCATCCACTCTACGGCCTATCTCTTCGGTGCACCATTTTAGGTATTTGTTTTCTTCGTCTTCTGTGAGCTGAGCAGATTTAAAAACCCTACCCATTGCCTGCTGGAAGCGTTCTGCGACATTCTGATTGTGGTAGTAATGTCCGCTAATGGTGTTAGTGGTATCTTTTAATATCAACTCTAGATTTGGTGTGGGGTGTAGCTTTTCTCCTTTGCAGAGAAGCAATAGGAAAAACGGAATTACCAAGCCTTTGGGGTTGTCTCCGTAACTCCAGCCTAGCGCTTCTTTATTCTTGCAAAGGTTCAAGGCGTCGTCAAACCTGCCAGACAGCAGATACGCTTGAGTCAATAGAATCTCGGATGCTGCGGATTTTCTTATCTCATAACTCTCCATGAGGGAGTGATTCTGGTGTTTTTTCTCAAGCAGCGATGTTATTCTGGTGATGGCTGTATCGATTTCCTCTTTGTAGCGTTTTCTTTGTTCGGCTACAGAGAGGAGGGATAGGAGACTTGAAGGAGAGGGATTAGAGTAAAATACTTCACGCCAGCCGCTCAGTTGAGCCTCCATGTCATTAAGATGTACACCTGCGCGAACCATTCCCTCAGCAATTTCAGCTCGTATGACGTAATCTTTTGAAACACTCGCGATTCCCTCTTCTGCGGCTTTAAGCATTTCATGGTATTTTTCTTCTTTCTCTAGGGCTTCAATCCAGATAATGTATGCACCTGGATAGCGTTTCCCTTCGCGGGCCAACTTTACGATAGCAGAGGTTCCTCCAGATAACATAGCCGCCTCATAGAGGAGAAGACGCGCTAAATCCTCATTCCCTCTTTTTAGTAAATCAATCCAGCGAGGTAAGAACTGAGAGAAATCGGGAAGCGGCTCCCTCCCAGCGTTTATAACGCTCTCCAAATTTGGATTATGCCCAAAATAGCCAAATCCTCGTATTGCTTCCCACAGTTCAAAGGGACGTTTATCAGGAGGCGATGAAAAATAAACTGATCGAAGATAGCATGCCAGAGCATCGTTAAGGTCTGTTTCTAACATTTCTGTGGAGTCGGGATTACCAGGAAGGTGCCCCGGTTCTTCGCCCATTTCTAAGATGCCAAAAAGTTTGGCGTATGCTTCCTTAGCCAGTTGATATTGTCCCGCCATCAGAGCTTCACGGGCCCTTGTGAAAAACTCGTCCACTTCACCCGCCCAGCTTTCATCCCCCCAGTCTCTCTCTTCACGAATTTCTTCATCCCACCCCCACCCCTCACAATAATCGCCGTTCTCAACCCGTTTAGCCAGCTCACTAATCTCTTTTAACAGCTCTTTATTCGACACTGATGGCTTTGATTTTGGAGGTGTGAGCATTGCTAAAAATTCAAAGCGCTTTTTGGGAGGTATATTCTTAGCCCATTCCATGAGTATTTCACGCAAGGTGTCCAGCGAATATGTTTTAAGGCGTTCTTCTACTTTATCCATAAATTCTTTGAAGCTAATATTTGTGTACATTCTTACTCTTCCTACGTATCTACAATACCCTTCTATAGTTTCTACTTAACGAATTCCGGCGAACGTAGTTTTTCTTGAAGGAAAATTGGAAATTCGAAATTTTGGGCTTGATGAGGGCATGGTGAAAGCAGAACATATATTCGTTAAAGGATGGTATAACACTGGACAATTTAGGGAACTGAAATGGCGGCGGGGTATCTATTTTATTTTTCTGTCAGCTTGAAAGCAATTAACCTTTAGTCCTACTTGTTTCGGGTTTTTTCGCGTGTTGGGAGGTTTTCTCATCTAGTTTCGTCAAGACTTTGCTGAAGGCTAGGTCGAGGTCTTCCCTTTTTTTGATTGCTGGAAGCCCGTTTAGTTCCCTGAGTTTGTTGAAGCGTTGGAATAGTTCTTCCTCAAATTCTTCCTCGTAGGCCTTTTTCTGCTTCGCCTTCTTGTTTTCGCCCAGGGTTTTAAGGTCTTTTCTCTCGGCGTAAAGCAAATCGTGAATCATGGTGTGCTGAACAATCTGCTTCCTCACTTCTGCATTTTCAATCTCTCTTAGCTTGCTGTTGATTTGAATTTGGCAAAACCCTCTCAATTCCACTTTAGTTTCCGACTTACTCTCCCCAAGCAGCAACAAAGCTTCAACATCAATATCCTTCGAACCCATAGTGTACATTTTAATCCTACTCAGCATTTTTTTAGACATTCGATAATACCTAGCGGTTACAACGTATTTTCCCAGTTTTGGAAACACCTTCATACATTCGCTTAGCCACTCTGAACACTCGTCCACCATATCCCATCACCTTATTTATGTAACACCACCATATGTGGAAGGTGGTTTTCTTGTGTTCTATGTTATTTTATTTGAATTTGTGTGTTGTTTTCTATGTGTAGCTCCTTTTCGCCCTTTACGCTTAGTCGAATATAGGCTTCTTTGATGCTTATTTTTTGTCCGTTCTGTGCCTTGCTGAGTTCTTCTGCTTTTTCTCCCCAGGCCACGGTGGGTATGCTTCCGGTTTCGTCTGTGAGCTGGAAGTGTATCACAGAGGAGGCTGTACCGTCCTGCCTCTGAAACTCTCTTAGTTCCCCCAGCTCCGAAATCGTAGCTTTCAGGGATACGTGGGTCATGTGGGGTTTTATTTCCTGAATGGTTTTGGGTTTCGTGCCAAGCGGAGGGAACTGGTTTTGCG
>DXJA01000510.1 GCA_019056875.1 Candidatus Jordarchaeum madagascarense | reverse complement strand
CCTGTTGAGGATCTATCATTCGCTCTAACACTAGCACGCGGAGAATTTGACCTATCAACAAGAGCGTCGAAAAGGCTAATGGAAAATATCGAATCCCTGCGTCTAGCAGGAGAGTGGCTAAAGAGCCCAGTTCTGTACCAATTATACAAAACCATAATCAAAAGGGTGAAAGGTAAAGAAAAATACGATGAAAAAATTCTGGGAATCCTTATCGAATTGCAGAAACTTACAACAAAAGCGGAATCAAAAAAGGAAGTAGCTACTACTCTTTGAACAAATATAATCTTTCTCTAAAAAATTTTTGATGCCCCGCCACTTTCACAATTTGTAACAATAAATTATTGCACCACTTTTTCAAAGTTTTTGACTAGAGTCAGACTTAGAGTTCTATGGGATGATTTCACAGCAATTGTTGATTTCTGGATAATTAAAATCCTTTAAAGAGAGCATTTTTCTGTTAATGAGCTTTACTATTTTGGGTCTAATATCTTCCAGTTCTTTGATTAAGTGTTTAACTGTTTCGCACACTTTTCGGAATCCCTCTTGTCCCCAATGTTTTTTCATGTTGGCATATAGGCAGCGCCCACCACAAATCCCATAACTCTCACACTCTAGACATGAAGATCCCACCATCATACTGTTCCGGAGTTCTAAGGGATGAGACTTCCAGATATCTCCTACCACCCACTCTGGATCAGAGGATATGGGACAAGCACTGATTTTCCCAGAGGGATTTATAGCAAAGAAGTCAATTCCCGAACCACATCGAAGAAGGCTCTTTTCCCCCGTGAGAATTGTTTTCATAACTGGGATAAATGGCACTATCCCCATTATTTTCCCTTTCGCTTCCATCTCTTGGTACCAGTTCTTCACCAGTTTTGATATTCCCGGATTGTAGGAGTTTCTAACCCATGCATCGAAATTGTTCCATTCACCCTCCTTGCTCCAAACTACATCCAACTGCCAGTGCACGTGATCGAAGGCAGGGTTTTCCAATTTCAATAGGTGAGTTACATCCTCGTAAACATCTGAATTCTCAGAGATAGTCATCCTAGCGATGAGATCCCCTCGGTAACCTCTATCTCTCACCATTTTTACATTTTTTAGGATTCTTCTGTAGACCCCTTTGCCTCGATAGAAATCGGTGGTCTCCTCCCTTCCGTCCGTGGACACTAATATCGAGTGAAACCTTCTCAGATAGTCCCCTCCAACCTTATCAAGAAAACAACCATTGGTTTGCAGAATGTAATGTTTCACTGGTATTGTATCCATTATTCTCTCCATGAGGGGGATTCTGAGTAAGGGTTCACCTCCATAAAAAGCGATGACCGGATTTGGATCCCTTTCAATAAACCTTCTTAGTTCTTCCAAACTGTACTGGATCTCAGCATCTCTGAACGACTCTTCAGAACCACCGCAGTAACTGCAGTTGAGATTGCAGCGCCGAGTAAGAAGCAAATGATAGTACATAGGAACACTCTCATAATCCAAATCCAAGTTTTAACTAAACTGTAAATGATAACAATCCCAAGATGAGTATGTTAATTCACAATTTTGCCTAATTGCTTAATTGTTTTTTCCTCAATATTTCGCCCTCAATTCCAGAATTAGAAGACTGTAAAATTGGACTAACAATGTTTACTCCTTAAAATAAAATTAAACCATTCCAGTCTGTAATCGTATAGAAAAAGATATGTGCCAAACAAAATCAAAAGCATACTCAAAAAAGTGTTGAAGGGAGAGAAGATAGGAGAATGCCTAAATACCAAAAAACCAAAAAAAATCTAACATTATTAATGCTTTTCAGCCTGTTACTACTAATAATAACCCCCCTCGCAGGTTTCGCTTTGACACAACCCAGCAATACCAGCCTTTTAAGTTTCCCAATTTCAGTAACCCAAACCCCGGAAAACATAACAGTGGGTCAAACCTGGACCTACCGACTCACATACCATAACGATACTCACAACGAGTCATTAACTTTCACCCAGAAAATCACCGGTATAGAAAACATAATCGATTGGAACAGTAGTGCCCAGGAGTGCTACGTATTCCAAACAAAAATTGATATACTTGGATTGGGCCCGGTCTTCTTTGGAGACTTATCAACATCCAAAGGCTCTGCAAAAGGTATTGAAACAGTAAGAGAATATATAAACACAACAAACTTCTCCAACCCTAGGACAGACACAGAGTTGAAATTAAAAGATTCATCGGGTTATACTCATATACGAGGTAGAAGCTATTTGCGTAACGCAACATTCGACTTCTACAAGTTCCCGCTCTCAGATGGTTTATCATGGGAAACCGTAATGAATGAAAGCGTAACCAGATGGGAGTGGGCGACAGGCTTTGACAATTCCACTTATGATCCATATTATCAGTTAGCAGGGGTTAATGTCTCAGTTTCAGGACCAGTCAATGTTACGGTACCATTAGGAACCTATGAGACCTACCAAATCACCTATACTAACGATACCGTATGTGAATTGTTCTGCGAAAAACTTTTTTGGGTAACAGAAATTGAGCAGGTGCAGGGCTGGTATTCTTTGGAGGCTGGAAACTTTGTCAAGTATTCCATGGAAGTCGAAGCCGGTGGTATATTCTTACCCGTGACCCATGGGAATGTGACTATCGAACTGGTCCCTTCGCCTCCAACGAATATGATGTTGCCTTTAGTCTTTTACTTCAGCGCTCAGCAACAGCAGGGTTCCTCTAACGTGCTTCTAACAGTTGGTCTAATCTTAGCAGTGGCAGTGATCGGAAGTATTGGAATAGTAATTTTCCTCGCCAGAAGGGGAGGTTAACCTTCCATATCCTTTCTTTTTTTTGATTGAAAAAGAATAATTTCTCTAGTTAATGATTAAATCTCTACCTTTCTGAGCATGGATTGAGCATTCTCAAGCATCGCATGATTGTTATTGAAAAAAATAAATACTCTCCTCGGTTTTATCTCCCAAATTTTCTTCTTCACTTCTTCCAGTTCCTTATCGGTATATCTGTGTGAATACCATCCGGTTCTTCCATGCATTCGCAAATAAACAACTCCTCCAACATGGAAGATATCTCTAGGTAGTTCTGGAGCGTCAACCGAAACTAGTGTCACTCCCAGTTCCTCAGCCCAATTAACCCATACTGAGTTAAACCATTCGTTATTTCTGGGTTCCAAAGCAAACCTTTCGCCGAGGTCTGCCTCAGAAACGAATTTCTGAAGATTCTCCACAGTTTTCTCTCTTGGAACCGAGTATGGAGGAAGCTGGAAAAGGTAAAAGTCAATACTCTCGTCTAAGGGTTGGAACAAATTCCGGAACTTCTCCCAAGTACTGAGAGCCTTTTCACTGAATCGGAATATGTGGGTAATATATCGGTTAACCTTTATAGCCCACCTAAAGCCCTCAGGTGTTTTGCGAACCCAGCTTGCAACCATGTTCCGAAAGGGAAATCGGTAATAACTAGCATTTAGTTCCACGCAGTTCAGACCGGAATTGGCTAAATACCAGTCAAATGTGCCCCCTTTATTCCAATTGTACATCCAGCCACTAGTCCCCACATAGAATTCATTATCCATGATTCTTCCCAAATGATGCTTTAAACTTGAATCTTTAATAAACATTATCAGAACTAACTCCCAAT
>DXJA01000534.1 GCA_019056875.1 Candidatus Jordarchaeum madagascarense | reverse complement strand
GTTAGGTATGCCTAGCGTTTCACATATCTTGTTGAACTTCTGCAGGAAGATGGAGTCGAGTGTGTTAAGCAGGTTGATAAGCGGTATGTCGGTGAAGTAGTCTACCAAATCGTATATTCCCTGAGCCGCTGTTGATAGGGTGCCTAGGGGTCCCATCATCATGGCGCTCAGGGCTTCCAACATCATATTGTACTGGTTCTCAAACTGCTCACTATTGTAGGGCACGGTGTACATGAAAACCATCTCAGCCATGTACATGTACACATCCGCTAGGGTGGCATTCTCACATCTCCCGAACTTCTTAGCCACATTAATCACATAGGTGTCATTGACCACCACGAACAGCACACTGGCCCCAACATCGTTCTCATCATACTCTAAAGCCTCACAGATAAGCAGACACTCGTCAATAGTCTCCTCATCCGAAGTGTTCCAAGAACCGGTACAGATAAAGAGGGGTGGGGCCCCAAACTGGTCGCCGAAGTCCAGCATCAACGTAATATTCGCCAAGCACTCCCCAAGCGCTGAGTAGTTCAGCTCACCAGCATAATTGTAGGAAGACCAGTACGGGCCACTCTCATTTATCAGAGTGTGGAAATTCTTCATGTCCCAGTTGTAGGGGTGCATGTAGTTAACCCACTGCAGGGCGGACTCCAGCCGGCTGAGCGCCTCATACTTGTACGCCGACTCATTCAAGTAGGCTTGCATCGCCTGAATCTGCTGGGCCACCTCGCTCATCTCCACCGCCTTCTGCACACACTTGTGGCTCCACAACCTCTCCGCAATGGCGGCAAGCGTGGCAATCACGGTCTGAATGGTGCAGGGTCGGGCGGTGAGCCGGTCCACACAAACCGTATCATTAATGATAATAAAGCTGGCACACCCATAGGGCAGATAAGCCATATCCTTATCCGATAAGCCATACATCCAACCAGTTTCAGCCAGCTCCCGACACAAATCAGTAATATTAGCCTCCAGCACACTGGAAAGATCCACGTTAGGAATATTCACATAGTCATACGCAGCCAGAATGCTTACGTTCTCCAAGCCACCGGGCCAACTATACACCAAGAATAGGGGCGCATTACTGCTATCATTAATAATCTTAATGTCGGCGTCCGAAATCTCCGCCAGCTCCCCGTTGGGAAACAGGTGGAGTGAATAGTTTTCTAAAACCTGTGCCAATTGAGGCAGATCGTCAAGATACGCTGTAGCAAAAATGTCGAAGATGTCCTGCTTCAAAAACTCCAAATTACTGGATTTATTAACGTTGATGAGCTGGTAATACATATCCCGAGCCTTAGCCGCCGCCTTCGCATATTCCTCACACAGGGGAACCGGGGTGGCAAGGTTAAAATCATCCATAACCGCTCGGCGCTCCCACACCTCACGCTCACCATAAGCACAAACACTAATCGAAGTGATCTTCGTGGGAGCATTAAATCCCCTAAACAGTCCTCTCTGGGCAGCCAGCTCCCACAAAGGCAGCGTGAAACTGTTCCAAACATCAGGAGTAGCATACAGCAACAAGCTGTCGTTAACGTGCCCATAGGTCTGGTAGCTCATCGAGTCGAAGAACAATCGGATACACTCCGCCTCACCAAACCTCACATTCAAACTAATATCTATGGGAGCCCCAAACACTCGGAAACTAAAACGCATCCAAGGCAGAAAAGTAACATTCTCATAAAACTCATAGCTCAAGGTCTGCTCCACGCTCAACACCGGCAGCCAATCCACATCCTCACCACTCGACTCGCCCCCGCCAAAAACACCGTAAACACCACCATCACTACCACTATCACCACTGGGAACAGCCTCCAAACCCTTCGTCACGCCTCCAGAGGATAGGGGTTCAAAGCCGGTCTCGCCGCTACTGAACTGTGAGGCTCCTCCCTGACTGTAGCCGCCGCCCGCGGTGAAGTCCGCAATCTGCCCACTTATAGCCTCAATGTAGCGATTGAGAGCGTACAAACCGAATATGTAATCACAGGTTATGGGCATCTCATATACGGAGGCAACGGGATAGATGCCAAACGTGCTGGAAGCGGTGCCCTTATTGCCCGCCTTGTCCCAAGCCATAAAATTAGCAGTAAACATCTTGGGATACAAACCACTATGATACAACATCATATTAGAGTAGCCCAGTAGCATAAAGAATAATCGCATAATTATGCTATCTAGGAGAAAGTCAACCGGATAGAAGTCCACCCCGTACCAGTACACCTTATCCCCGTATAACAGCTCAAGTACTCCTAATCCCAAATCTATGTAACCACTGCCAGCGAGGGCCGCGTACAAGGTTTCAAACCTATATTCAAAGGGTTTACTCTCATTAAAGGCCTGCATCAAGAAATACATACCACCCACCATATTTCTACTACCCTGAGATAGCCACCAGTCGTTTGGAGCCTCGTCCATCATCCACAAAAAGTCCACAAAGGAGTCGCTCATGGGGCCTAACTTGTCCAGCTTTCCACGATTACTCAGATTCATGTAAATCGTGTTTGTCAATATTGGACTATGCGGAACCTCAACATCACCTATTTTAACCCGGTCATCAACATAAACTCCGAACAGGACACCCTCCGGAATTCTATCCGGTAAGCATCCACCCATCATATTAAAAGTCAATAGCCAACTAACAAGGGGATCCAGAATATTCCATAACCCATTATTGTTGATTACCCGCTTAATCCACATACCATCCGTGGGAAGAATAGGAATAACAATAGGCGGCGTAGTATCCACAACAATATCAACCCTCTTAGTCACCGAAACACTGTTCCCAACCGGATCACTCACCGTAAGCGTAACATTATGCGACCCATTAACCAGAGTAAAGCCATCAAAAACGAAGAAACCCGGATCATTATTATCCTTCGTGAAATTCCTATCAATTTGAGAATAGATAAAGCTCCCACCATCAAACTCATCAATAATCGAGATATTAAAGGATTCACGATAGTCTAATTTATACGAATCAGATTCCTCTATGTCATAATATAGGGCTTGTCTTAGGTCTTGTATGTGGAAGGTTAACCACGCGTTGTCGTACTTGGTGTAGATTGCGGTTTGGTTACATGTTGCATTGCCCTCACTTGTGAAACCTTCCTCGTCTTTTCCGTCCACATTGTTCTGGGACACGATTTTGATTTCTCCGTCTATTTGAGGAAGATTATTATCCACCAAGACCGGTACATTGCGGTACACGCTGTTGGGACTGGTGTTGTTATCATTTATTTTAAACCGTATAACATAGCTGTGATACAGAGCCTCCTCTGGGATTAGGGTGCTGGTGTTCCAGGTGTCGGTGTAGAGGTCGCCTCCCGCGTAATCCGCGGTGTCCCACGCGTCCAGATATCCGGTGGGGATTTCCAGTTCCCCGGTCATGTTGTTTACCACGTACACTCTCCACTGTACTGAGCCGATGCCGTTATCATCGGTGGCCTCCACGCTCAGATCAACCGCTTCGCCGGTCACCCAAGCGTAATCCATGGGGGCGGTGACATTGGCGCTGGGTATGGTGGTGTCCACCGTGATGTTAACGCTCACGGTCTCGCTGCTTATACCGTAGTAGTTGGTGGCATTAACGCTCAGGGTGTAGTTTCCGCTCTGCTCAAACACTAGGTTATAGTTCCACTGGTTCTGGTGCTGGAAGTATCCCTCCTGCATCCCATAAACCGTGCTGGTGTTAGCCTGCTCGTCGTAAACCGTAAGGTTCGCGGAAACCATGTCAAACAGGTCATAGGTTCGAACCACCACCCGGACACGGGCCCCCACACCGTCATCATTAGAGGGGTATAGAAACTCCACTTCCGGGACTTCATTATGGATAATGATGTTCACAATGTCGTCTGCTCGGTTCCCAGAATTGTCCCAAGCGGTAACATTCAAATCATAGAACCCGTCCGGAAACTGGGTGGTGTCCAAATAGGCAAACCAGAAATCGGTACAAGCATAAGTCTCATTGTTAGGATGCTGCTTCTCCATATAGGAGCTGTACACCACATCCGTGGAGTTAGAAATAGTAAACATCACACTCGCAATACTACCATTAACCTCATCCAGAACCCCGGTGTTAATATCGCTACAACAAGCATTAAACAGAGCCATACCATTAAACACCCGCGGACCAACCACCTTAACCACAGGTATATCGGGATCATAACTGAAATAGAAATTCATAGCGTCGTTACCACTATAATCAAGAACCGTCCGCGGATACAGACCCCACTTCAAATCATCCAGCAGATAACAGCTACCATTAAGCCCGCCGCCCATAATTCTCTCCAAGACCAAGGGCTCCCATGTGGGCAGAGACTCATAGCGCATAACAAAAAGCTCATACAGATCCGCATAGGGCAACCGCAAGAAATGGTTCCACCCCTCACCACACTCCAAAACGTAACCATAAGTCATACTATCCTCAGCACTACCAACATACTTCTCCGCACCATCACTATAGTACAGCTCCACACTATCATAACCCGCAGGGTAACGCTCCCGAAGATAAATTTCACTCTCACCCACATCCACATCCAAGCTGGGCGCATCACCGGGATAAGTCCAAGTCCGCATACTGTTACTACGATTATCCAATGCCTGGCAGTAGAACTGGTAGGAATCAGTGTAGTTGAAATTCTCCACGTAGAAACCATCGTCCAAGACCATATCCTTCTCATACCAAGAACCATTATAACAATGTAAAATAACGCGGCTTAGATTCAAGTCCGTGGCGCTGCAGTTAACTGTAACAGTCTTGTTCTGCGTATCGTCGGTCCAATCCACCACCTCCACAGTGGGCGAAACCAACTCGGGCAACGGATTGTTAAAATCGCTGTAGAAAATCTTGAAGGTCTGAGTTTCACCCTCCGTAATGTTCACCAATATGCTCAGAGTCATGTTCAAAACATAATCATCTGAAACACACTGTTCCTTAACTGCAAACGGAACATGAGTCCCGTTCACATCCAAGACGAACAGGCTACCCTCATAGCAGGATTCATTATCAAAAGTTAGAAAAACATCCACCGGTCCCACATAGTCCACACTGGAAGAAACATTAATCGAGGCGTTATAAGAGGTTAAAAAGTCGTATAGTTGAACCCTGAACTTCAATCCCAGCCACCAGTCACCGGAAACGGGATAAACGTCAAAATTAAACAACAAGTCCGGACTGAAGGGAATATTCAGATACTCCCACCAGATGGTTTTCTCCACGTCGCTGGTGTTGGAGCAGTTCAACACGTGACCGTGCTCGTTCACCACCACAATTTCCGCCCCAGTATCCGTGGCGCTGGTCTGATAGGTCTTAGGACACTTCACATCATCAATGAACAGGTGTACGAAGCTGCCCTCCAAGCATCCTACAGCCCGAATAATGGGAGACCAGCTGTAAGCCCCCTCCGGAGCCCCACCGGGAATATCCAATGTATAGTTGTACCAGTCACCATTCTCAGAATAGGTAATAATCTCCTCGTAAAACTGCGTCATGTCGAGGGGAGCGTTCTCCTCATCGTAGTACTGCACAAGGATTCTAACCGTCATATTAAGATCGCTATAGTCTCCAACATAGTCTTCTGGAGGCTCCACCACACCGCACAGAGAAAGCATAAACTCCTTATACAGGCTAATCAAGTCGTTAGGCTCACCCTGAACATTAGAATCAAAAACCGCGCCCACATCATTCCGCAGCCTGAACTCCAAGTAGTACTCATCAATGCTGGAAACGTTCTCCAGCATGTGCCAGTAGAAGTGCATCATCTCCGATCCG
>DXJA01000509.1 GCA_019056875.1 Candidatus Jordarchaeum madagascarense | reverse complement strand
ATCTTTAACTAATAACGGACGATGTATTTTTCTTCCAATATTTCTCAGAATTTGCTTTCTTGACACACTTTCTGTCTGTAGAGCGTGCCTAATTTTTAGTATCATTTCCGAGGTGAGCGGAGGCGTTCTAATCACTGAAGGTCTCCAGAGAACAGTTCTCGTAATTTCTTTTAACGTGACCCCGTTTCTTCCAATCACAAGACCCGGCTTTTTTGCTTCAATTATAACCTCGCCCACATTTTCGTCAAACGCTATAGTTGTTACTTCGGCTTCTTTGGTAACAATTTCTCTTATCTTTTGCGCAGCTTCGGCTTGAGGCATTCTAACAGCGGGATCTGATCTAATTACTATTCTCTTACGTATACTTTTAGCGAGTTCTTTGACAAGCTCACTATCATCAACTAAAATTTTTGGATTTTTAAGATATATGGCAATCTCTGGGCCTTCAAACTCTACTTCAGTAACATCTGCTTCTTTGGGGATTCCCCGTGAAATCGAATGTTTTATTTCGCTAAGAATTTCTTGTGATAACAAATTGTATCCTCCTTGTACTATACCTATTCCTTATTCAGTTTTCAAATGAACAAGTATCAATTTTGTTTTTTTGGAAGTATAATGATTCTTATTCAAATAATATCTGTGATTGAATTAGAGCAATCTTTTTACTCTGCTCTAAACTAACCCAAAATTTCAAGCACTAATACTTGCATCTCAATTTTAAATTTGATTTTTTTAATTTTTGTATGTTCCTTCAGTTTGGTTTTTAATATAAGCGTTCAGTTCTAGTGTGAATCTTAGAAATAAATCTTTAATAGTAAACGCAATGCACCTAACCTTGAATTCACAGATCGATGAAAAGTCGACTGGTAGAATTCCCACTTTCACTGAATACCCCCTAGGTAATAAATATTTCGTAAAATAGTGCGGAAAGGTAACCCCTCGCAAAATATTTTTAAGAGAATGATAAATACACTTATCCCTCCTCCAAGTAGGGTATTAAATGCATTGGGAGGATTCTCTGGAAAAAAATATTTTATAAAAAATCAATGTTTATAAATGCGAAAAACTCAAAGGTAAATAAATCAATGGTATAACATAAACAATGATAACTTTTAGCCAACCGGAGAAAAATGACATGAGACTACAATTTAAAACTGACAAAAGGGTGCCTAACCCAATATTGATTGAAAGCGGGGCTCTTGAAAGAGTGGGGGAAGTTTGTTTGAGTTTGGGTATTTCTGAGGAAGCCTTGATAGTCTCGGATCCTACGGTAATCAAAGTTACTGAAGATAAACTTTATGAATCTCTTCAAGAATCCAAAATAAAATATTCTACCAAGTTAATACAAAAAGCAACGAAAATGGCTGTTGAACAAGTTAAAGAAGAAATTCGAAAATTGAAAAACAAAGTAATATTAGGCGTAGGCGGGGGCGGGGTCATAGATGTATCAAAACTATCCGCTTCGCAAGAAAATATCCCTTTTATTAGTATTCCCACAGCAGCCTCACACGATGGAATTGCTTCTCCTCGTGCAAAAATTAATAATCTCGCTCCGTTTTCAATTGAAGCCAGTAGCCCGGCCGCAATTATCGCGGACATTAATGTTGTATCAAAAGCCCCCTATCGGTTGACTGCATCCGGTTGTGGAGATTTAATATCTAAGCTCACCTCTATAAAGGATTGGGAATTAGCTCATTTACGTACAAATGAAAAATTCGATGAAGAGGCTGCAAATCTGTCTAGAGAAAGTGGTCAGAGCCTAATTGAAAACGCTAAATTAGTAAAAAAGAGAATCAAAGAAGGCTATCAGATAGTTGTGGAAGCGCTAATTAAAAGTGGTATTTCAATGACTTTGGCGGGTTCAAGTCGCCCGTCGAGTGGAGCTGAACATATGTTTAGCCATAAGTTAGATCAGATAGCACCGAACTCCGCTTATCATGGAGAACAGTGTGGAATTGGAACCATAATTATGATGTTTCTACATGGTGGTGATTGGAAAAAAATTGTTGATACTTTGAAAATTGTTGGCGCACCTACAACTGCGAAAGAGATCCACGTTGATAACGAAGTAATTGTTAAAGCAATTTGTGAGGCAAAAGAAATTAGAAATGATAGATACACTATACTTGACGAAATAAAAATTGTTCGTAAATTAGCAGAAGAAATTGCAACAATTACTGGAATTATTTAAAAGAATTAATTTTTTGGAGATTAATATGACAGTTATTTTAACTCTAGTTGGTGTCAAACAGGCTAAGAAAGGTGCAAAATTTGTACACATCGGACATGCCAAACTATGCGAAGATTGCGAACTTTTCAAAGTATGTATCGGAAACTTGGAACCAAACAGAATATACCAAATTATTGACATTAGGAATATAGAACATCCTTGTAAAATTCATGAAGATGGTGTCCGCGTCGTAGAAGTCGAGTACTCAAATATTAAAGCAGTTTTAGAAGCAAAGCAAGCTATACCCGGCGCTACGATCACATATTCGCCAATAGGGTGTGATTTTTACCATTGCCCTCATATAGATATTTGTAAACCAAGTGGCCTATTTGAAGGTGATAAATGTATAATTGAGGAGGTATTAGAAAAAATAGATGAATGTAGAGCAGGAAAGGCGCTTAGAGTAGTGACCCTTAAGATTGCTCAGCAGTAGTCTTTTCGAATATTTCCAAGAATTTAACATTCTCAATATCAAAATTCGAAAAGATATCATTAACAATTCCCATTTTAATAAATTGAATATTATTAATGAGGACTGCTTCGGTTGGTATAGTTATTTCGACTGATTTCTCCCTGATATTAATTGTAAATTTGCTAGTATCAACACCGGCAATTCTGCGGTCAATAAGGGCTTTTATTTTATCTTCATCCTTTTTTAGTATGTCTTTTACTGTTATTTCATACTCTAAGACTTGGCCTGCTAAGGGATGATTCATATCCACCCGTATTCTACCCCCGCCTACCTTTTGAACGGTGGCTAAGCGGCCTTTTATTCGTATTGTCATTCCTGGTCGTGGTTTCACATTTTGTTTAAGAAATTCTCGAGCTGGGAGGGTCTTTATATTCTTGGGATCTCTTTCGCCGAATCCCTTTTCTGGGGGAATTTCTATAGTTTTTGATTCATCAATATGCAATCCTTCTAATGCTTCGTCTATTCCCTGAAGAACCCAACCGGAACCGACAACAACAAGTCTTGGTTTATATACCTCACGTTCATCATAAATATCTGCCTTTGTTGCCACGTCTTTAATTGTTGTTTCAAAAACTTTACCATTATCTTTAACGCGTCCAGTTAAATCAACCAAAATAAAGTCATTTTTACTAACTTTTTTCGTTTCAGTTTCTGACATCACTGTTCACCATGAAATTCTAGAGAATCCCAATAATGGATTATTATTATTTTTTTGGGTTATCGTACTATGGTTAGAGGTTTAGCACAGAAATATATTACTTTTACTAAAAATATCTCCATGTACAACGACATAATTTTTAAGAATGAACTTTTTCTTTCAAAATACGGGTACCTTATGTATTAAGGTGAGTGTATAATTCAGAATTTAGACAAATGGTGAACGTTTAAATTAAAAGCAAATAATAGCATATTTACGAATGGTTGAGTACAATGATCGAGATTGAAATAAAATGTCCGATAAATGATCCAGAAGGAATCGCTGAAAAATTAATAAAAAAAGTTAATGCAAAATTCATTAAGACAGTTTTTCAAAAAGATATCTATCTACAACATCCATCAAAAAATTTTAAAGAAACGGACGAAGCGGTTAGAATCCGTCACTCTGATGATGGAATTCAATTAACATACAAAGGCCCCAAAATAGACACTTTATCAAAAACAAGGGAGGAGCTATGCGTTTACGTGGATAACTTTGAAACAATTCTTAAAATTTTTGAAAGAATAGGGTTTTTTCCAATAGCAAAGGTGAATAAATCAAGGAAGATTTTTCACATAGAGGGAAATATAAGTGCTTCAATAGACCAGGTGCAAGATTTAGGTAACTTCATAGAACTAGAGTTTGAAGCTAAGGATTATTCACAAATAGAAACTAAAAGAGAGAACTTACTTTCTATACTAGATAAGTTAGGCCTCTCAAGGGAGAATACAGAAAGAAAATCCTATTTGGAATTAATCCTGGCCAAACTTTGAAAAATTATTACCCCTATATGATACTTCCTAACAACTTTTTAACGATTTGCGTTAGGTTTAAGTTATTTTACTCATTAGAACAGATTGGAAAAGTAATTAAAACAAGAAATTATTTGGTTAAAGGAAGTAAAAGTAAATGTGTCTAGCTATACCTGCCAAAGTACTAGAAATCCATGATGAAAAAGCAGTTGTTGACTTTGGTGGTGTGAAAAGAGAAGCTTGGATAACATTGGTAGATAATGTAAAAGTAGGAGATTATCTCATAATTCATACGGGCTATGCAATACAAAGATTAGATAAAAAGGACGCCGAAGAAACATTAAAACTATTCAAAGAATTTGAAAATTATGAGGATCTAAAATAAAAATATAAAAATATAGAATACCTCGATTATTAAGGTAAATTCAAGAAAGTCTGAGCGATTTGTTTTTTAGCTCATTTAACCGAAAATCGGCAAATTGGCTTTGTACCACTCAATAGTTTTCTTTAATCCTTCCTTTAGAGGGATTTTGGGTTCATAATTCAATATCTTTCTAGCTTTTCTAATATCTGCTACTCTTCTTAGAGTATCTTCGTAGCCATCTCCATAGAATTCCTTGTATGATGTGTGCTTTGGTTTAATTTTGTTTAAATTATCAGTTAGTTCCAATATCAGATTAGCCAGCCCGTTAATCGTTATTTCTTCTTCATTTCCGATATTAAAAATTTCTCCGATGCTTTGTTCCTTTTCTAAAGCAAGAAGTGTGCCGCTTACCAAATCTGTTATATAAGTGAAGCCCCTTGTCTGTTTTCCATCTCCATGTATTAATGGAGGTTTACCACTGAGAATTCTTTTTATAAAAATAGGTATTACCGCACCATAATCACTAGATTCCTGTCTTGGACCGTAGGCATTAAAGTATCTCAATATTGTTATTGGAAGCCCATTCTGATGGTGATATGCAAAAAGCATATGTTCATCTAAAGCCTTTGTTGTTGAATAGCACCATCTAAAAATATTTGTTGGACCAAGAATCCTATCAGAGTCCTCACTTAAAGGAACATTAACATTTTTACCATAAACCTCACTGGTTGAAGCTAATAAAAATAGCTCAACATGTTTTTTTAACGCTGCCTCCACCACATTGTGGGTACCCAAAGTGTTTGTTAATATCACTTTCAATGGATTATCCATGTATTTTTTGACGCCGACAACTGCTGCTTCATGAATAATTACATTAATATCCTTAGTGGCCTTATCCACAATTTTTTTGTCCAAAATGCTCCCCTCAATAAATTTAAAATTTTTCTTTCGTAAATGATCCTTAATATATTGAATATTGCCACTGCTTAAATTATCTAATACTGTGACCTCATTTTTCTCGATTAGACTATCTACTAAATGTGAGCCAATGAATCCAGCGCCGCCAGTAACCAAAATATTTTTACCAGAAATCATCACTTACCACCAGAGAGCAATATTTTCTATTGTGTTATTAAGTTGCTAACATTAAAAATATACAGAGTATATATCTTATCTCCTCTCATTAAAATTTCTTTGTTCCAAATTTTGGAAGAATTTATCAAACCTGAACTATTATTACATGATTAGACTACTTTTCTTGATTTGTCAAACCAAAAGAATCTTATGGAATATCTCTCCAATTTAATAAAACTAAAATCTACCGTTTAGTATTT
>DXJA01000508.1 GCA_019056875.1 Candidatus Jordarchaeum madagascarense | reverse complement strand
TTATATGTACATTATCATGGGTGCGGATACACCCTCTTCCTAATGTATTCAAGCGAATTATTATTAGAGCATTTAGAACATTTCTTGAAAAAAATTGGGGGAGAAAGGACTATCCCCTTATTTAAAATTGTATTTTACCTGATTTGTTCTTCGACATCATTTGCAATCCTTAATTCTGGGAAAATTTTCAGCGTCACCAAAATTATGAAAATACCGACTATTATTGTGAGCACTCCACTTATTATAGCAAGATAACGTCCATTTCTTCATGCTGAACAAGCCGATACTAGCAGGGAGACTTTAAAAAATTATTTCCGCTCATGCTTCTCTTAAAGGAGTTTGAGCGGAGAGATGGAATACCGACTTCAGTCGCGGAGAGGCTTACCTACACATCTATGAATGTACATCCATTCTCCATAGATTATGGTTTGAAAGCTTTTTGGGAGAAAAAATGAGTATATAATTTTTTTCAGATGGGGTATGCCCCGCAGGTTCTGCAATAGGTGGAGCTAGTTTTAACGTTTGAGTTACATTTGGGACAGATTTTTCCTTCGGAGTCCTTGGGGGAGGGTACTCCTATCTCGGAGCGGTACATCTCGTAATAGGTTAAGTGCTCCTTGTTTCGGATTTCAACTCCATCTTTCAGCAAGTAGTTTTTCCTTTTCTCCTCGAAGTCTTTATCGTTGATTAACTCATCAAATATTTGAGGTAAATAAGCTGTTCCAGAGCCCTGCTCTATCGGTGTTTTAACCCTCCAAACGATGTTCGGTTGTAGGATTCGCTCGAAGGCTTTTCTCAGAATCCATTTTCCATACACGCTACCGTTTTCCGTTTGAACCTTTAGCTCGGGGTCTATCTGTTTTGCATAGGATTGGAATTCCTCGTCTAGGAAGGGTAGCTTGACCTTCATTTTTAGATGAGCTGCAAGATCCTGTGATGAGAAATGCATGTTTTCCCACATTTTTCGAAGTTCACGGTCCAGCTCTTCTGGGGAGTAGTTGAAGAGGAAGCTGTATCCTGCGAAGAGTTCGTCTGCTCCGTCCCCGGAGAGCATTGTTTTTACTCCCGCCTTCTTAGCCTCTTTCAAATCCACAAGGATAACTACACTGTTGCGTATCTCCATGGGGTCAAAGGACTTCAACACTCGAATGGTGGTGCGCAGTGCAGAGTTCAGCTCTTTCATAGTTAATTTGTGGATTGTGTGTGCTAGTTTGAGAGTTTCGGCAACCTGTTTAGCGTACTCAACGTCTGGTGAAGGGGCTTCTGTGAAAGCCACCGTGAAAGCTTTTAACTTTTGATATTTGGATGCTAGTGTTGCTATTATTGAGGTGTCCAGTCCTCCCGAGAGCAGTATACCCTCAGCTAAATTCCTTTTCACAGATTCTTCCAATAAACTCCTAAGTTTTAAACAAATGGCCTTAATATTCAATACTTCCGATGTCAAAGGTATTACTCCTCGATTATACATTTTGAGCTTCTTTTTTTTAGAGGATTGTTGTTACGGTTTAAATTCTGGAAAGTTTTTAAAGTCATCGATGCCGGCTAAACATTTTGCGATTTTCTCTCTGGTGTCCATGTCATAGCCTCTGTAGATTGTGATTCTTTGTGCTTCGGGTGAGCCCCCACCGTGGCAGCTGGCGACCATTAACCAGCCCGCGAATCCGTGTGCTGCTAAATCCTCCACCAGTTTAAAGGCTTTCACTCGATCCAGCGATGATATATCCGCTCTGCCTTTCAGATATTTTTCAAGGAATGACCTTGTTTCTGGATTTTTGAAATCCTTCTCTGAGGGGCAGGTTATTGCAAATCCTCCAGCTATGTCGTGGACCCGGTAAATCTCTTCGTAAATATGTGTTCCAGCAATGTACTTGCCTATGTTCACCATTGTTATATCAGGAGCGTAAGTACTTGGCCCTTGAGGTTTTCCTCTAACCGATCCAGCTATGCCGCAAGCATACATTTGTTCCGCGGTGCAAATGATGTCAGTGATTTTATCCCGGATATGGGAAGCATTTTTTATGCCATTATAGTCTGCAATTAGTGTTGCGGTTCCCATGAGAATGTCGCTCACTGCTGGTTTGCATCCACAATAGCTGTGCCTGTGGTACACCGCGAACAGTTCTGCTGCTTGACCTGCAAACTCCCACTCCCCGCACATAAAAACATTATCCCAAGGTATGAAAACATCATCAAAAACGGTAAGGGTTTCTGTTACTCCCCATCTGGATCTGAAGGGCGAATCGATTTCTCTTTTCTCCCTTGGGGTAACTGAGCGTGCTATTAACTTCAATCCCTCGGCGTCAATGGGCACTGCGAATGAAACCGCGTAGTCACTATCCTTGTCTCTCAGGGCTCTGGTCGGCATTATAATGAGTTCATTTGAGGGAACAGCAGCCGTGGTGTGACACTTGGCACCCCTAACCACTACACCATCATCACGCCTCTCCACCACCCGCAGGTAAAGGTCGGGGTCAGCCTGCTCCGAAGGCCGAAGGCTACGGTCACCCTTAACATCGGTCATAGCGCAAGTGGAGCTAATATCCTCTTCTTGAAAATGGCTCAAATAGTTTTTAAAATTCTCATAGTAATTTGTACCATGTTTCTGATCAATATCATGGGTTACTATAGATAGAGCGTTTAGAGCGTCCATAGCCATGCATCTTTGGATACAGCAGCATTGGCGAGCGTACATCCTAATCATTTGAACCTTCTTAATAAGGTCATCCGTACTTTGATTAACATGGGTGAAACGATTCACCATCTCCCCGGTTAAGTGCGACTTTGCAGTGGTAAATTCTTTGTATCTAGAGTCATGTGCCAGCTCATAGGTTAAACCGATGACATCAACTTGAGGTTTCAGGAGTGGGTGATTAACCCGGTCTTCGATAGTCTCACCAAACATGTAGATTTCTGGCTTCTGCCTTTGAAGGCTCTCAATAAATTGTTCTTTAGTTTTTAACAATAGGAAACCTCCCAAATTCAAAAGAGTTATAAAACAATATCTTATTCTGAAAATAAATTTTGGGTACACTATAACCGAGAGATTTAAACATAACATTTTTAATGAACATTGTGTATAATTCAATTCTTATAGTTAATAATAACATGACAATATTTTAATTTTCAAAAAGTCGTAATTTATGTAGAGTTGTTAAAAAACAAAAACCAAACGATTAGTGAGTTTAATATTGGTGTTCAAAAATGTCAAAG
>DXJA01000507.1 GCA_019056875.1 Candidatus Jordarchaeum madagascarense | reverse complement strand
GCCATATGGGTCATGAAATTGCTGAAACATTTTTAATGGCTGGTTTTCAAAATGGCAGGAAAAGCGAGTGAAAATCTCGAAATTCTACTAAATATCGATAAAGAAAATAAAATAGAAAAAACCGTTCTAAATCAAATATCCTCCATTGATGTGGAAAAAATTCAAAATCTGATCCAGCAAATCGCAGACTTCGCTAAGCCCCCCCTCCTATTTATCCGAATGAACTCAGAATTTAATAAGGGAGAAACCGTCTCTGGCCGTATAATATGCATGGATGAAAAGTTCCACCCCCTAAAATGCAATGTTACTTTCGCCACAGAGGGTAACCTAGTTTTCCAAGGACAAACGGACAAATATGGCTCCTTAGAGTTCATGCTTCCCTCAGAAAAGAAATCCTACGAAGTGAAAGTGATTGCCGAGGGAAAAGAGAAAACCCACATTCTGGACTTGGCTGAAAAAAAGAGCGAATACGTGTGCTACGTTCTAACCGACCGCGACTGGTACATGCCGGGACAGAAAATACTAATCCGATTCCTCCTCTGGAAAATGGTGGGAAGCTCTTTCCAACCCTGCGCAGAACCAATCAACGTATCACTAATTGACCCCCAAAGTAACAAGGTGCTTCTCAGGAAGATTTCCTGTGATCCGCGGTTCGGGGTTGGTGAACTACAAATTCCCATAGCTGAGGAGGCTTTGGAAGGCGAGTATAGACTTGGGGTTTCTGTGAATGGCTTTGACTCGGAGAAAGTTCTCACCATCATGCGGTACAAACCTCCGGACATAGAGTTAAAAGTGGAATGTGATCCCGAATATTTGAAACTTGGAGAAGACTTTAATTTCAAGCTAAAGTCCACCTATTTTTACGGTTCACCAATGAAGGGTGGCCAAGTTTTACTGGAAATACTTTCTCCCGAGCAGAAATCCATTCTCCAAACCTATGGGGAAACCAATGATGAAGGTGAATACGAATACCGGTTCAAGGTTCCCACCATAAAAGAAGGAGAAGCAACAATCAAAGTTACAGTAAAAGACGAGTTGAAACGCGAAGCCTCTAAAACCCTAAAACTTTCAGCTCTAAAAAATGCTTTAAGAGTATCAGTGGAAATGGCGGAAAGCATTGAGCCCGGGCAGCAAGCAGAAATAACCGTGAAAACCGAGGTTCCCGCATTGGAGGACAAAACCAAACCCCTACCAGACTGTACCGTGTTGGCTTCGATTAACGACACCGAGCTGAAGCATCATGCAAAATTCAAGATGGGAAAAACCGATAGCGAAGGAAGGCTTCCTATAACCTTCGAAATCGACTATCCCACTGAGAAAAAGAAAAACTTCGACATAAACCTGGAGATAGAGTCTGAAAAACTTGGAGAACACCGAACTATTCGTAGGGGTCTCACCGTACAGAAAGCAGAGCCAAAAGAAAAAGGGGAAGAGAAGGAGGTCCCGAAAGTTTGGCTTAGCACAAGCGTGGACTCCCCCAGCTATAATCTGGGCGATATTATAAGATTAAAAGTAACCGCGGAAAAAAGTGATATGCCGGTCTACTTGGATTTGGAGAAAGAAAACATAATATATAGAACAGCAACGCTGATTGAGAAAGGAGAGGCGGAGTTAGCTATCCCTGTTTCTAGCAATATGTGGGGCCCAGTAAAACTCGTTAGCTACACCTTCAGGTCAAACGGAGTTCTGGAGAAAAATGAGAGAACCGTTTACATCAATCCTGAGGGAAAAGAACTCCAAGTTGATTTAGAGAGCGATAAGAGTAGCTACCGCCCCGGAGAGAAGGCATCCTTTAAGGTGAGAGTACTCAGACAAAGTGAGGTCGCCGCCTGCTGTCTGGGTGCTATGCTGGTGGACGCCGCAGTTCTACAGCTGGGTAGAAAAATTGAAACACCCTTAGAGGTTCTCTTCAAAAAGGAGTTTACCAAAAAACAATTTGTGGAATTAAAAACCTGGGATTCAAGCGAGTACACCCCCTATTTTGAAGCCCTTGTCAATGCTCTAATTCACTATTCATACCTCAATCCCAAGATACTAGGGGCAGTAATGGAATTCTCCAGAATCATAAATAAAGCGGGACTATTCCCAACTGGAGAACTGGAATCCGTACAAGAAGAGTTGGTAAAGCTAATCCAAGAAAACGCTCAGAAAAATAAGGAGAAAAACAAGAAAACACTAACCTACAATATTCTGCAATATCTGGCAGCGAGCACCATACCCTTGGAAAACACAGAAATCATAATGCATGCAGCCGAGCCGGAAATCAGTAAAATCTCAGATAAAGAACTGGAACTCTATCAAACCATCGTTTCTGACATAAATAAAGCCCAAAAAGAGGGAATAATCACTGAAAACCAGGGGGAACAGCTCCTACTAAAAGTTCACGAAGCCGCTCTCAAAGTGGCCTACGCCAAGTCCGCGCCCCTAACAATAGAGTTGAGAAAACAACTCGACAAAATGCTGGAAAGCGGAGTAAAGGATAAGAAATCTGTTGAGGAACTAGTGGAAAAAGTTGATTTAAAATTCCAGCCGCTCAAAAAATTATCCCCCGAAGAGTTAAAAGAACCAGGAGGAACAACCCTAGTTCTAGAACTGGGGGCAGACCTATCCAAGACCGGATTCGCCGGAGAAGACACACCACGCTCATTAGTACCAACACTAGTCGGATATCCGAAGTATACGAGCATAATGACTGACGTAGACCACTACACCAGAGAAGTCTACATAGGGGAGGAAGCAACGCACCTTGGAGCCGGAGGACCACCTCCTCCTGCAGCACCAGCGGGGGGTACTCCCTACGAATTTAAATCAGTAGTAAGACATTCAATAGGTGTAGATCTAACTTCTTCTGGCAAGAGATATTATAGAGGCGGGAGACCCGCGGTTATGCGGGGAGAGCTGGAACCAGAGTTTCCCTCACCGATGGTCAGTGTTCGTTTCCGTTTTCCAGAAACCTCTTTGTGGATTCCATACCTCGAATCCGTGGGTGAATCCTCTATAGAAACCGTGCTCCCGGACCAAATAACGAGTCATGAGTTAACGGTTTTTGCGAGTACCAGTGAATGCGAGGCGGGAATGGGAACCCATCGGGTTACTGTTAAACAAGAGTTTTTCGCCCAACTAGATATCCCCCCAGTCTTGACACACGGGGATCGAATAAAGCTGGGAGTAATACTAACTAATCTAACAGAAGAGAAATTATCTTGTGAAGTCAACTTGAACTCCGAAAGGCACCTTTTAAAAATTGAATTTCCCCAAAACGAAACTATTGTTCCTGCAAACGGAATGGCTCGCTTGGACTTCACTCTAAACGCAGAGACGCCGGGCGAGGATCTTCTAATTATAGAATCAGTAACCCCAAAATACGTGGACATTATAAGGAAAGAAGTGAAAGTAAACCCGAAGGGAGAACCTCACCTCTATAGACAGAGCGGAATAATCCTTGAGGACCAAGTGTTAACCCTGTCTCCCACCGTGCCTCAGGAGGCAATATACTACAGAGCTTATCTCACTCTTGTTCCGGGATATCAGATGGGTTGCGTCGACGGATTGGAATCCATTATAGACTATCCTCATGGATGCACCGAGCAGACCATGTCTCGATTCCTACCAAACATAGCGGTTTTTCAACTCTTTAAGGAGAGAGATAAACTCACACAGCAATTCCAACAAAGAGTCTACGAAATGGTGACTGTGGGAGTGCAGCAACTAATTAGCCTTAAACATCCTGATGGAGGTTGGGGATGGTGGAAAGATGATGCATCTGATCCATTCCTTACAGCCCACGTTTTGTTTGGATTAGCCTTTACGGTAAATGCAGGATTTTTCGTAGACCAAAAATTGTTAATCGACGCCCTAAGTTACTTGGAAAAAACCCAAACCCCTCCAGGTTTCTGGCAATCACGAAGCCGCAGTCAAGAATTCACCACAGCATACGTGACTCGAGCCTTGCAAGAAGCCCAAAAGGCAGGAGCCCCAGTTAAAAAAGAAATACTTACCAATGCCCTCAATTTCCTAATTTCAAAAGCCACTCCCTCATCAGATATAACAAGTGATCCCTGCCTCATGGCCCAGTTTCTTTTAGCCCTGATAGAGGGCGGATTCAGTCCTAGCCGACCTGAGGCACAATTCTTGGTAGAGAGACTGCAAAGGTTGGCTCAAAGCAAAGAGGACCAAACTTACTGGACAAAGGGTTCAGCACTGGCAGGAGAAGTGGAGTCAACTGCTTATGTGGCAATGGCTCTCCATATGGCTGAAGCGGATCCGGTTACCATACAGAGTGCACTAAACTATATTATATCGAACCGTGCAAGCGGTGGAGGCTGGAGCACCACCTCTGACACCATAGCCTCAGTTCTCTGTCTTCAGAAGTGTGCCAAAGCCGATAGGGCAAACTACACTGTGAAAGCCAAACTCAATGATAAAACCATAGGCGAATACAAGGTGAATGATGACACATTAGAATCAATAGTTTACGACATGCGAAATATTCCATTGAAAAATCTGGAAGCGAATAATCAGTTAATATTGGAAAAGAAGGGTGAAGGCTTACTGGTCTATGATTTAACAGTGAAAGCTTGGTATCCTAAAGAGTATCTCCTCAAACCCGAAACTCTTACCGTGTCCCGAAACTATAGCACCAAAAAAGTAACCATGAACGGAAGCGTCGAGGTCAAAATAAACATCACAACAACCCAGAAACAGGAAATGATAGTTATCGAGGAGAATATTCCAGCAGGCTTTATGGTCTTTGAACCCTCACTGGAAAAGCTTCTAAAAGAAAAACGGATAGCGGCATACAAACTATCCTCCCAGAAAATGTTTCTCTACCTCCAAGAATTGGAGGGGACAATTAACCTAACCTACATAATGATAGCGATAAAAGCCGGACAAGTTATAGCCAAGGAAATGGCGGTCTACCCCATGTATAACGTTGACCAGAGAGCCAACTCAACAGTATTAACGCTGGAGGTACAATGAAAAGGAGGAATGGTGTATGCTAAGAGAAATAGAATCTGAGGTAGAAAAATTTTCAGAAGAGATTCATAGAAAAATGGACAAGAATGATTGGAGAGCTGCAATAAATGTGTATCAGAAACTACGTGAAACATTCTTAGAAACGGGGCTGAGCCTCCAAGCGTCTCTATCCCTAGTGAGTATCGCAGCGCTCCAAGAAAAACTGGGAGAAACAGAGGAAGCCGGAAAAACCATTATTAAAGCCGCAGAAGAACTCGAATCCCTCAAAAATATGGGCTACGTGCTACGAGCCTACCAGCGAGCCTTAGCCCTCATGGAATCCTCTCATAAAGCCGACTTGGTTAAAAAGATTCAGGAAAAGATTGACTCCCTTAACATGTTAGAACTGGTTATTGTAACTGACTCCACTGGTTCCATGGGAGGAGCACTTGAATCCATCAAAGGCAAAATCGCCGAGATGCTCTACCAGCTATCCGAAAAGATTCCAGGAGTACGGGTCGGGGCACTCACCTACCGTGACCACTGTGATGAGGATAGTTCATATCTGATAAGCGCTCACCCCTTCACCTCTGAACACAAAGAACTGATATCCTTTATTAAAACTTGGACCCCCAATGGGGGAGGAGACTTCCCAGAAGCGGTGGAGGACGCCCTCAACTATCTTGACAAAGGTTACGAGTGGGAATTGGCAAAGAGAGTAGCGATTGTAATAGGAGACGCCCCGCCCCATACCTACACAGAGTGCCCCAAGGAGCTTGATTGGAAAGTGGAAACTAAGAAACTGGCGGAAAAGGAAGTAAAAGTTTACACGGTGCTCTGCGGAGGCGACTCTACTGCCAAGAATGTCTGGAGACAAATTTCTGACCTTACTCAAGCAGACACTTTCAAATTGAATAATTATGACGACCTTCCAGACCTCATCGTAGCCATAGCGCTAAGCCAAGTCGGACTCGCAGAAGATTACATCCTAGACTTGGAAACAAAAGAACAACTCACAGATAGTAAAAAGGAGCTGCTCCAAAAAATTAGGAGGTGAAAAATTTATGGTTCTTAAAGGTGTCCGCCCCATAGTTGATGATGAGGTTGAAGACTGGAACGCCCTAGAAAAAATAATCCACTACATTTTCTATACCAGTATACGTGTAGACCCTACAGATCACCCGTTAGTAATTGTGGAGCCCCCCTTAGCTACGCATCCCCAGCGTGAAAAACTCTGCGAAATACTCTTCGAAACATTCAATATCCCCGCTCTACTAATCGTGAACGCAGCCGTAGCAGATCTAATTTCCAGTGGTGAAAGAAGTGGACTGGACATAAGACTGGATACCTCAGCCTACATCGTACCAGTACTAGACACAGTGCCAATAACCCACGCCCTTAAAAAACTACCACTGGGAAATGTGACACATCATCTAATAAGACTCCTTAGAGCGGCGGGACATAGCTTCACCACCAGTGCGGATACAGAAATAGCAAGGGACATTAAAGAAAAACTGTGCTATGTGGCTCTGGACCCGGAAAAAGATACCTACGAAGAAAAAACCTACAGGCTACCCGATGGAGAAACTCTAACCTTGGGAAAAGAACTTTTTATGGCCCCCGAAATATACTTCAAACCGGAATTAATCGGCTTGGAATGCAAATCACTAGACGTTGAGTTGTACGATACGCTAATGAAACTGGATGAGGACATCAGGACACTAATGGCGGGAAAAATTATATTATCGGGACCCGAAATTTTCCCGGGCATGAAGGATCGATTGAAAAGGGAAATAGAAAAACTGGCAACCTTCCCTGTGGAAATAAAACAGCAGGAATCCCCTTACTCCTCTTGGATCGGAGCCTCGCTAATTGGAGTCCTTAAACATGGGAAATACCCCTCAAAATACTGGATAACTAAAAAGGAATACTGTGAGAATCCAGCAATAGTTCACTTCAAAGCAGGGCTTTCATTAACACCATGATGAGCTTCCAACTTTTATGAATTTGATAGTACCTATTGCGCAAATTGGTCAATAAACATAGAAATCCCTAATCCCCATCCACTTTTTTATTGTGTAGTATTGTGGGCTACCTGTTGAGTAACAGTTGGCAACTTTTAAAAAAGGAAAAATTGACTGCTCCCTCAGGATTTTGAGGGGCAGTCTTTCTATAACTATTTCTCTTCGAGTAGCTTTGATTTTATTAGGTGTAGTTTCTCTATGCTAATAGATTTCGCTTGGTAGGCTTGTATGGCAACTATTAATTCTTCTAGAATTTTACAGTTTTTTAATAGAACCTCTGGTGGAGTTTTAGCTTCCCTCTCCCTCAGAGAGAATTCCTCCCAGCAATCATTAAGATGCCCATTAATATCCGTAAATACTCCGGTCTCTATCTCAGAAATGAGCTTTCTAAGACTGCCAAGGATTATCTCTATCATCGCTTGAACCCCCT
>DXJA01000506.1 GCA_019056875.1 Candidatus Jordarchaeum madagascarense | reverse complement strand
AGTTATATTCTTAAACTTTATTTTTATTAATTATTTTTTTGATGGTTGAGCCGGGGGGAAACGTTTTTGGTTCATTGAAATTTGTGGTTTTTGCGGTTTTTGCGTTGTGTTTATATGGGGTTTGTAGCTATTATTATTCAGATTGGAAATATATTTCGGATTCGGATATAGAACGTGGTTTATATGGGGCGGACAGGCACCACCTACCGTGCTAGACTAACAATCATCCTAAACGCCTGCCTAGAAGTCTCTGCAGAGCAGGGAGTGGTGGAGGTAGGCACCCTAGCTAAGAAGGTGGATCTAACCGAGAGGGCGGTTAAAGACTACTTGGACGACCTCTCAAACCTAGAAATTCTAGCCTACGAGGGAGCAGGCAAGTATCGGGTGAACTCGAGTAGGGTTTATGATGTGACAAGCGAGCTTCTCTTCGAACCCCGGTCAATGTTAACCATCGAGGACTTCGTGGATCAGAGTGTAGCTTCGCAGGTGGAACTGGTCTCGGTTTCAGAAAAGGTTCACAGGCTCTTGGAAAAACTCGATTTTCCCAAGATTCTGGGAGGAGAGACAAGGGAGAAGCTCTCTAGTATTAGGGTGGAGGACACAAAATATGCAGATCGTTTGCTCGGAGAAACTCTAGTTTTACCGAGGTACGCCCGGGACTTGGTTTTGGACAATATTTTTGTTTGCGGTTCCGCCTCAGCTCACAGATTAGAGCATTGGCCACTTTTCGATTTTTCGCTATTATCCATGGCAGCCATAAGCAGTGGAGCCTATCTGGGATTCTTTGACAAAAACATTCTAGACCAGAATAAGTCCCTGTCCCGATATATTCCGGATTTGCACGCGTATCGCGGTGCTGAGCCCTTCGTGGAGGGGGAGCCGTTTTTTGAAATGTCAACCGATTTTCCGGAGCTTCTGGAGGCGGGCAGGAGTATAGCCGCCCGCTACCTCAGAGAAATCCAGCACTATAGGCTGGGAATAGAGACCATAGAGGAGCAGGGCGACAAGTTCAGAGTCTACTTTAAGCAGGGTTCCCTCGTTCCCCACGGGTTCATGGTGTACTCCAAGGAATTGGTGCGTTTGAGAGATCGGTGCCACGAACTATATTATACGCTTCTCAGAACCGCACAGAGCAATGATGTAGTTCCAGTGGGAGTATCCGCAGTATCCATGGATAACTTCTTCTTCAAGATAGCCCGCGGAGCATTAGAACGCGAAATCGGTTCCACCAATGACCTGAACTTCCTCTCCATAGTACTGGAGGACGGAGACGCAACCTGCTTAATAAAGAGGGGACATGAAAAGGATAAACCCCCCACAGAAAACAACTACGAGTTTTACATTATGAAAAAGCCCTTCGTCACCAAGTACGAGTTCGTCTCCAAAACCCCACTCGAGGATCAGAAACAAATTACAGACCTAGCGTACAGTCTTTCATCTGTCCCCCTAAAAACACGTTTTGAAGAGGGCCCTAGTGTCATTTCTTCAGCGAAAAGTGTGGCCATGGTGAATCTGAACCAGTTGATGAGAGCGATTAAAGGCTCGCTAAAAACAGGACTCATGGGCATGTGGGATGAGCTTCAAAGAAGCAGAGACCTAAAACGCCTAAAGGGCCTAAGGAGGAAAGAAAAGAATGCAAAGGAAGAGTAGCGAAAACCAACCCCTCAACCCTGAGAGCAAAAACAGAACCGGTTTAGGAGTCATAATCGTTGAGGGAAACACGCCCAACCATCTGAATTTTAACTTCCAAATAGCAGAGGAAACCGAGGTAAAAGTGGGAGAATACGTGGAGGTCCCCCTCGGGTTCAGCGTACTAATAGGCCGAGTCTCCCACATTCAAACCTACAACGAGTACTACACGGACCCCGAATTTGTAAAGTACCACATCACCAGAGGACTATCAGTGGACGCACGGTTCCCCACAAGGTCCGGAAGGTGGAGAATAGCACGGGTAAAAACAGCAGGACTGATAAGAAACGGAAGAATGCTCCCCCCCGAAGATGCACCTGAACCAGGCGACCTAGTTTACCGAGCGGACACCGGACTGCTCACTCACTTTTTGGGATTGCCCAGCGACGGCCTCTACATCGGCCTGATGAGAGGAAACAACGCAGTCAAAGTTTTGCTGGATCCCGATAAGCTAGTGCGACACCACGTAGCGGTCTTGGGAGCCACTGGGAGCGGAAAATCCTATGCAGTGGGGGTACTAATAGAAGAACTCCTAGAGAAGAATTTCCCAGTACTGGTTATAGATCCCCACGGAGAGTACGGCACATTCAGACAGCCGAACAAAAATCTGGAGGAAAACGAACGCGGCCAAGAATTCGATATTATGCCTAAAGGCTACAGAGCGGTAAACTACTATCCCCGAGGCTTGGGCAAAAACGGCGGAAACGAACTCACCATAAGGATGAGCGACCTCGACGCCTACGCCATAAGTGAGATATGCGGAATGAGCGACGTGCAGTCCGACCTCCTCTTCCTAGCCGTGAAAAAACTATGGGAAGAAAAGCACGCCTATAACACCGAAAACTTGACCGAGGCCGTAGGCAAAGCTGCTGAGGAGTGGAAGTTTCAGAAAAACACTCTCCTCTCCACCGTGAGGAGAATAACGGTTCTGAGAGAGCTAGGCATATTCGGAGAAGGCTTCGACACCAGCGACATAGTGAAACCGGGAGTCCTAAGCATACTTGACCTGAGCGAAGATATGGACGAGCGGGTAAGAAGGATAATCGCAGGAGTCATGCTTCAAAAAATCTTCCAAGATCGAAAGAAAGACCTCATACCACCCGCACTCGTAGTGGTAGAGGAGAGTCACCGCTTTGCACCCCAAGGAACCAACACCTACAGCAGAAGACAGATGCGCAAAATCGCCCGCGAAGGAAGAAAGTTCGGACTAGGACTCTGCGTCACCAGCCAGAGAATAGTGGGACTGGACAAAGACATTCTGAGCCAGTGTGGAACAAAAATCATACTCCGCATAGAGGGAAACTACGACCTAGACTACCTCAAACCCTACCTAGACCATGCAAGCACCGACGACATCGAAAGAATACCGCTCCTACCAAACGGAATAGCCATAACCTCAGGAGTAGCCACCCAGCACCCCATAGTGACCGAGATAAGAACCAGACGCACACAGCACGGAGGAACAGGAACAAAACTCATTCACTAAATGAAAGAAGAGAAATACATTCTACAGAACCATCAACACATCTCTCATTCCAAAAATAGTCAAAAATAGGTTAAGGCATCTGTAAAAGAAGTTCCTCAGAAACGAGGATTGGAAAGTTAAGAATGGGATGAATATGAATCTCCTCAGTCAGAGTTTAATTCGGTAGTTTTCAAGTTCTCATCTTTCTCAAGAGTTTAAATCCATGTGCGTTTTGTTTCTTTTATGGTGTCGAAGTGTGTGTCGTCGGAGAGTATTTTTGCTTGGTTAATTATGGCTGTGGAGGCGATTATGCAGCCGCCCATTGGTATGTTTCGGTATCGGCATTTAAGTAGTCCTGCTTGCTTTGCAATGTTTTGATCTAGGTCTTATATTCTTAGCCCACTTCTAATGATGGAGAAGTAGCAGGCTTCGGCTTCCTCTCTTCCTACTTTTGTGCACACTATTTGAAAGGTTTCGGCAATGACCATGGTTGGAATTAGGCCCTCTTTACGCTGGATTAGTTCCCTCAGCTTCTTCGACGTTTTATGCTTTGTTTCTGCTTCAGTGGAGTAAAAATGTTCGACTAGAAACCGGCTGTCCACTACTTCATTCAAGCTGGTATTCCTCTCTTAACTTTTCTATCTCTCGTTTAATCTCTTCCGGCTTACCAAACTTTGAGTATGCGCCAGCCATTTCTTCAATCTTGGGAACCACTTTAAAAAGCAACCCTTCTTTGGTTAACTCCACCACCAATTCGTCCCCTTCCTTAATTCCAAGTTTTTCTCTGAACTCTTTGGGAATTGTAGTTTGACCCCTTCTCGTCACCTTCACGATGGTTCGCATGTAACACACCTCAAGTAAGGGAATATCAGTACTACCTATAACTATTTTCCTATTTAGGAATAGGAATAGGAGTAGCATAACATTTGTGGAGCAATCCAACACTGATGTAGAATGGTTCGACTATAGGTGTTTTTATTGAATCTATTATATTGTCTGGCAACCAAAGCAAAGAATTAAGGACCCCAGAAACACCAGCCACACCAGAAAAACACGTAGAAGCAATTGGATCCAAAAACCCTCAACAACATCTTAAAACCTCCAGCAACAATAAAAAACCAATAAACAAAACTCGAACTTTACAACAAACATGTAAGCCTCCAAAAAAGAAATGAACCAAAAAATTATAGCTCTTGCACGAACAGTTCCTCAGTAACGAAAGTTAAATGGGGTAAACGTTAAATTTTATGTTTTATGCCAAAAAAGGAATAACTGTTTTAAAAAATGTAAAAAAATGGTCACAAAACCGAAGCGTTGTAAATGACTCTTCTGCCAAAATGTCAGTGGTTAGTTTTAACAACATCGTAAAAAAAGCTTCGCACATACTCGGGGGCAATTATTGGTTCTAAGAGTATTTTTCCTTCCTCAACTTTGAATCTTACCTTCTGGCCTTCCTTGATACCCAGCGTATTCCAAACCTTCTTCGGTATTACGACAATGAATTTTTTTCCAGCAATTGAGGCTTCTTCAGACATTTCAATTTACCAGAATCATAGTTCTCCAACATTATTAAGTTCCAATTAACTCGATGAATTATATGCTGCCTATAATTTTTTCGCGTAGTTGACTGATAGCCTTGCTTCGGATATGGAAAATACACGTTTTAAATCGTAGTCTGCATCGTTTCTAAGCCGCCTTAGTAGGTGTAGGGTGTTTGCAGCAAGTGTGTCTCTCCCATAAAGAAAGCGGATCACTTCTCTGTGAACCCTAGGCATCTTTAATCCTCCTAAACCAGCAACTTCCCTCACGCAGAGGAAGGAAGCATAATAAGACCTACTAATAGCGGTTCTGATTTTTGCCTCGTCATACGTTAACAGTTTTTCAGCCAGTTTCAGAAACTCTATAGGGTCGAACATTCAGCAACACCTGTGAAGCTTTTTCAGGCTCTAAACCAGAGTAAGCAACATTCACAACACTCTCTCTCAAAGTCTCAAACAGTTCCTCCCCAACAACCACTTCCACTGTTAACACCGCGTAGCTCCATAATGGATCCTCAAAATCGACCTCCACTCCAATCTCTCTCAGAGTGAAGGGAACCCCGAGTTCAACTATTTTCTCTAGGGCGGATTCAAGAACCCTTCTAGCCGCCTCAGCTAGCTCCCTGTCCTCAAAATTTACGAGTTTCCTAATATCCAAGACTCTGCTCTCTAAACTTGTTGGATTCGAGACTACTATCAGAATGTATCTTTTAGCTGAGTAAAAGTAGTAAGGTCTGGTTGAGGAAATGAGGATCATTAGAGTTCATCTACCTTTTTTGAAACTATTTTTATCTTCCCTTCCTCGTTACAAACACTGATAAGAAGTCCTCTCTCGTCGTCATAAATTACGGCGCACTCGTTGGGTTTAAGAATCTTCATTTTCTCCTTGAGCAGACGCTCAAGCTCCTCCATAAAAGCCACCGTAACTATACTTCTCCACCTAAACTAAAAAACCTAACGCACAGAAAACAGTAAACCGGCAATCGGCGGCGCAATGTAATATATATGTGTTTGGTTTTCGGGTTGCGGTTTTTACTCTTGAAACTTTGTTAACCAATCCTCCAAACGCCAGTTTATGTAGTTTGAAGAATACCTATGAGAGCTTAACCTATAATATCGTTCCCGGCGGCAACTTGGCTGGCGATTGGGGCAATCGATATTATAGTTAGGATTTTCCCCTACGCTCGCTGGATCCTTGTTTTCACTACAGGCTCAACGATACTGATCGTGCTAATTTATGAAGCCGCGAGACTTTTCCCAAATGAATTTATAAACTGCTCTTCATCATAATATTCGTAGGGAACATAGCCCTAGTCGCAATAGGCATCGTAGGACTAGTAATAATAACTTGGGCTTACACCCAAAAAGGGATTTACAATCTGATCAACCTAATTGCTTGGGGATGGCTGAAATGAATATAAGAAATAGGGACACTTTGGGAAAAGTAATAGCCATAATGGCGGGAATAGGACTCTTCGGAGGAAGCGCAGCCATAGCCACAATCATAACCGGACAGAGCCCAATAGACGCACTAGCCTGGCTGGTGTGGGTAACCGGAGGACTGGCACTAGTAGCCTTCACAATAGTAGCTGCGGCAGCAATACTGCTCCTACTCGCCCTGCGAAAAAAAGAATAAAACCTCTTTTTCTACTTCAAATCTTTTATGCCGTACTTGAGGATTCCAAAATATCTTGCCAACCCTCAAATATTGGCACCTATAAATAGTTCGAGTCGTTTTAACGATGTTAAGAGTTTAATTGGAGAAGTATTAGAAGTACTTAAATAGAAGTATAGACAAACAACAAAGATGAATGCAAGCTTCCGAGACGAGTGTGAATCGAATGAAAATAGTTATTGATGTTCCTGATGGTGTTACCGAAGAAGAGATTAAGGAACTAATCAGGAATTACCTAAAGAAAAAGAAGAAGTTTGAAGAATTTTACGAGTTGGTGGAGGATGTCGATTGGGATGAACTCAAAAAGGAAGCCGAAAGCTTCAGAAAGTCCTTCAAGTTCAGAGAGAGTACTTGTTGACACCTCCGTTTTTGTGGAATACTCAAGAACAAAAAAGCTCGAGTTATTGGGAAACAACTACCTCTCCACAATCTCCCTAATCGAGTTCTTAAGGTATTATAAGAGCGAGGAAAGAAAGCAAAGATTAAAAGCCTTACTCGAAGAAATTTTTCAAATTGTTAGTATAGATAACGATACAATACTGGTTTATTGCAAACTTTACAACACGTTAAAAGAAAAAGGTAAACCCATCGAAGACGCAGACCTACTGATCGCATCAATTACAATCGCAAAAGACCTAATTCTATACACTTTAAATCTAAAGCATTTCGAAAGGCTTTCAAAGTTTGGTTTAAAGCTTCTTACGTAGGACGCTTAACTTACCAAAGAATGGCATCTATGGTAAGCTTTATCAAATGGAGAAAAATCCTTCTCCGAACTATTCAGAGAAACGGGTCCAAGCGAGAGATGGCTATCGATAAAACTAACAACCCCTTAGGCTAGACGTAGTAACGATCAGCGGCAACGGCTATCAGATTGACCGGGAATCGGGATAAGTTACATAGTATTCGGGTAGCCTCTTTTAAGGAAATCGCCTGTTTAGTGGCTTATGAAATCGTGGAAAAACACCGAAGTCTTAGGCGTCCTGCTTTACGGAAGTGTAGCCAAAGGAAAAACACATGAGGAAAGCGACATATCTCCTAGTTATTTCTGAAAATCCGTTGAGTCTTGCCGACGACGAATACAAAATCTCCATAGTATGGGATAGCTTTTGAGATAAATTCATCACACTCAAAGAATTCATTGCCATGCTTAACTTGGAATCCTCCCTAATCTTTGGAATTCTAGAGGGATATGATGTCCTCTTCGACCGTGCAGGAATCGCCCAACTATTAAAAGTCTTCAAGAAGGACATTTACAAAAAGTGGAGCTACAACCCGGATGAGGAAATATGGCTGAAACTGGAGAAATAAAAGCCTTCATTAGAAACGCAGAAGAACAACTGATAGACGCAGAGGTCAGCCTCCGCGGCGAAAGATACCATCTATCCTTCTTATGCAGCGCACTAAGCGCGGAAAACGCAACTTCTGCGCTAATAATTTCCCTCGGAAGAAGAACCGGCAAAAAACATAACAACTGGATGATTCTTGAAAACATCGCAGAAAACGCGAACGAGAACATAAAGAAAACCCTCCAAGAAATCTCCATAAAACTCCACGAAATCGAACCCCAAATACCAAAAATCTTACGATACCCCTTCCGCTTAGGAGAAAAATGGCTTTTGCCGCTTTAGCAGAGTTGGAAACAAAACAAGTTGAAATTTAATATTGCCAAGTTAATTAACGGGGATTGTTCGTGTAACTTCCTCTTAATATACATGTTAACCTACATAGTAACTGTTACACCATTTTGCATCTACCAAGTTTATATTTGAACTACCTACTTATACCTAAGCAATTTTAAATTATAGAAGCTAGTCTCCAAAGCCACCAATGGATTCCGATTTACATAGCATAGATCACATAAGACGGCATATCCTAAGGGAGGTTGTTTATGTATGAAAGATGGAGAGATTACTAAGATTTTCTCATAAACATTTTGAATGCTATAAGAGATATTGACTATTTTCTATGCTTTCAAACTGTGGGGAAACTTCTTTTGCAAAGGTTATATTATTTTGTTCACCTTTTGTTTTGGAGGCTTTGGATTATTTTCAGGATGAAATTGATGTCTCCTCAACACTAAAAGGATATACAACTATTATTAAGTACTGGTCTCCTTTTATCGTTCTATTTCTTCTTTCAGCTTGTTTATAAGTTCCTCTGCTTCTTCCAGCAGTTCTTCAACTTCTTCTTTTGAATAAGAGGTAACAGATCCTGGAGGATATCTTTCTTCATAGTAGAATGCGGTTAGTTTCCTTCCTAAATCAAGATATTTTTGAAAAGTGGCATCAAAGGTCATGGCTTCGGTTACGAGTGATTCGAGATCATGTATTTTCTTTAGTCCCCAGCCCTTATAGATAAGATAACCCTTTAGATATTTCTCAATTGCCTGATGTATATGAAAAACCGCCACATCTAAATACCCCCCTTCCCTGAGAAGAAGCTTTGCCACATCTAAGTCATGTTTTCCTCTTTCAACCCATTCCTTAGCTACCTGCTCTTTCATAGAGAACAATCCCTTTTCGGATTATTTCTTTTATAAAATCGTCACCTATTCGGAGGCGTTCCTCCAGTTCCTCAGGAGTATACACTAAAGGCGACACTGGTATTTTGCGGTTGGGATCATATATTATCCTTTTAACCTCAACGAATCGGTCGACTTTTCTCTTCCTAGTATTTTTCAAAATAAAGAGATCTATATCGCTATCCTCCCCCGGAGTGCCATAAGCATAAGAACCAAACAGAATAATCCTCAGAGGCTTATACTCCCCCTTCAGCCTTTCAACAATCTCGGATAAAACAGTTTCTACATCTCCCTCCACGGAAGATTTATTTCCTCGCCGCTGGAGAAGAAAGTAAATTATTATTGCTGCGGCTGTGCCGACTAAGATGACTGCTGCCCATCCTCCTGTAATCCACATTAATCCGGAGAATACTTCGGCTGGGCTTTGCCCCGTTAATATTGTGGCAGCTGCTGCGCTTCCTAGTATTGTAGCGGTTATTACTATGATGGCTATTATGTTTTCTTGAGTGTTTTTGCTTATTTTTCTCATACATATCTCCCCGGGGATAATGTCGTGGGCAATTCTTGGAGATGAACCCAGACCACGCATATTAATCTCAGTATACCTACTATCTTATTATTATGTTCTACGCTAATAATTTTAAGGAGCGGATTAAAATGTCTTTGGGATGATTTTGCAACTGAGGTTTTGAGTGTCAAATTTCTTTGAGCGTGGATTGTCTGAGTATGGGAGATGTGCGTATCCATTTTTTAGTTTTGCGTCTAATCAGATCGGGGAAACTGCTGCTGTGTTTGGTTTTCTGGTTGTGGTTTTTGGAGGGTGTTTTTGTGGTGTTTTTCGTTTTTCTTTTTGTTGAAACGTCTTTTTGAGCACGATTTTTGAATTATAAGTACATTATAGAAATATATTTCCGAAATGTTTATATCTTTCAAAACAAAGTAGTTAACCAATATTCTTCCAGCAATAAACAAATTAAAGGATTTGAATTAAATGGTAGCAGTTACCCAGCAGTTGGTAGTACCTCAAACTAAAGAATTAACCCCCGTAGAGGATATTCAATTCATTGTAAGAAGCTACAGCTGGCGCCCCTTCCTCGGATTCTTCCTACCACACATCGACACCCTATCACCCCTAGGACTGGGCAGCGCCCCCCTCTTCGGCGAACACGCCCTCCTACTCACCAGAGAACAATACTGCCTAGAATGCCTCGAACCCACCATGGATAACACCCAATACTGCGACGAGTGCTCCAAGCTGATTAACGTACTGAGATTCGAATGCGTAACAAAGGGAGCAGGCACCCCCTACAATCAGCACTGCAACCCAAACCAACCACCCTGCCACTCACCATGGGCCGCCCAATTCTGCGGAGACGAACACGTAGTCTACATAGCCGGTTTCGGAGAACTCTTCAAAGTAGGAGTCACCAGAGCAAAAAGATGGAACTCCCCAGACGGCTACAAGTACCGCCTAGTAGAACAAGGCGCAGACTGCGCCACAGTCCTCAGAGGAGACCTCAACCTCACCACCGCCCAAGAATTAGAACAACAAATCGCCGAAACCCTAGGATTAGAAAGAAGAGTGGGATTCGAATACAAAGCCCAAGAATTCGCCAATCCCCACGGCCCCAAACTCGAAACGTTAGAAAAACTAAGCCAAGAAGCCGCGCAAAAATTCAACCTGCACCCAGTGTGCACCCTGGATCTAAGTGAAGTTTACGGTGTGCGCCCGGAGTTCTCACCTGAGGAGAGTATCTGGTATATCGACGACCTATTGGGAAAAGTGGTCTACATCCGGGGAAACATACTATACTTCCAATCAAACGGTTTACTACTTGCCCACGACATGCACTCCATGAGGGGGAGGGGAATAATCTGCGAGGAGGACTAAAAAAAGGTTGATAATCGAAGTCAGCAGCCACGGAACCTTCATCGGCAAAAAGGGACAAACCATCAAAATCACCTGCAAGGGTGAGAAACTCCAAGAAATCCCGGTGGTTAAACTCTCAGAAATCATAGTCTCCGCATCCACCAGCATATCCTCCGAAGCCGTAAAACTCCTCGCCGAAAACAGCGTACCCGTACTATTCATGGGAAGAGGAAAACCCGTAGCACTCCTCCACGGCTTCTTCATGCACGGAACCGTACTCACCCGCAGAGAACAAATAACCGCCTACAACGACCCGAGAGGAACCCACCTCGCCAAAGCCTTCGTAGACGCCGGAATGACCAACAAGCACCGACTCCTAGCATACTTCGCAAACAGCAGAAAACGCACCGACCCCACACTAGCAGACAACCTGGGAATAGCAATAGAAGAAATAAAAAGAGTACAGGAAAAACTAGGCGAAGTTGAAGGACTAGTCACGGAAAACCGGTACCAGATCATGGGACTGGAAGCAGAAGCCACCCGCATCTACTACCAAGCCCTAAGAATGATCCTACCCGAAGAAATCCACTTCGCAAGAAGAGAGAAACGACCACCCCGAGACCCCTTCAACTCCGCCCTCAGCCTCGGATACACCATACTCAACAGCAGAGTACTAGCAGCAGTAACCGCCTGCGGACTAGAACCCTTCGCCGGCTACCTACACGCAGACCGCTCCGGAAAACCCTCCCTAGTACTAGACCTCTCAGAAGAATTCAGACAACCCCTAGTGGACCGAACCGCCATCAGCATGTTCACCCAAGGAACAATCACCACAAAGGACTTTGAGCACACCGGAGGAAGACTACTGTTCAGTGAGGATGCCAAGAAAAAATACATAGAAGCCCTACTCAACCGATTAGAGAGCGGAGAAAAACAGGACGGCGGAAAAGCACCAATAGAGAATCTGATATTCCGCCAAGCAAGGGAAATCGCACGCTACCTCCTAGGAAAATCTCAGAGCTACACTCCATACACCTTCGAGTGGTGGGGAACCGGAGGCGAAGACCAGAATGAATAACATAGTAACCTATGATGTACCCGACGATCGGCTCAGGGCAAAGATTGCAGCCCGGCTCTTTGGCTACGGTCTCATGCGTCTCCAGAAGAGCGTCTTCATAGGGGAGATGAGCAGAAACAAAGCCGAAATGCTCGCACTAGAACTAGAAGACATGGTGGGAGGAGAACCCGCAGACATACGAATCTTTCCAGTGTGCGAAAGATGCTTTGAAGCACACATGGTAGTCTGTGAACTATACAATGTAGCCGAGGAAGAGGTGGTAATCACATGACAGTTTGGGAGACTATAAAGCCGAGATATATTTTCACGGCCGAAGACATGAGACAGTACGGATACTGTAAACGCAAACTCTACTTCCGCTACGTGTTAAAGAAAAGCTTCTCCCCATCGGTCAAGATGATGAGAGGCGAACAGGTACATGAAAAAACCTGCAGAGCCAAAAGAGTAGAGATAGAAGAGGAGAGAGGAGTCTCACGCTACTATAACATGTATCTTTGCTCCGAGGCACTGGGACTCGCAGCCATGATAGATTACTTCGAATACGACGGGGAAAAAATAACACTGGTGGATGTTAAATCCGGTGCCGGGGTCTCAAAAACAATCTACACCGGTTATTACCTTCAAATGGCGGCGTACGCCCTACTCGTAGAGGTCTGTCTGGAAATACCAGTGAAAAGCGTGGTAATTCGGTACGAGGATGATAAGAAAGAGAGACTCCTAGAAATCGACTTCAAAACAAAGGTCACCGTGATCCAGATTCTAAAAAAGTTAAGAGAGATGGTTGAAAACGAGGTAATACCACCGCCCACTGCTAATCCGAAAAAGTGCACTGACTGTGAGGCTTGGAAGTTGTGTAGGCGGAGTTGAGGGTTGTTTATGAATTGCTCAAAGTGGAGTTTAAATAAGTGCTGTGTTGCACAATTAGTGGTTTTGCATTCTTCGATGTGTTT
>DXJA01000505.1 GCA_019056875.1 Candidatus Jordarchaeum madagascarense | reverse complement strand
TTTTTATTATTAATAATTATCTAAATTTACCTAAAATTTTTATATCACTAAATTTTTAAGCACTGTTCTAATCTTTCATTATGATTCCCTGCTTTGAGTACTCGTCGATTGCCATTGAGACGTTTTGGCGTACTCTATAATCTTTGTCTTCCAAAAGCTTGGTCAGATTTTTTACAGCCTTTTGATTTACGATTCCGTTCTCCGCGTATTTTCCAATGGCATGGGCCGCGTTTGCCCTAGCCAGTTTGTCCTTGGATTCAAGGAGTTTAATTAGGGGGGTAAGGGCTGTTTCGTCTACTATGCCTTTTTCCGAGTATTTTGCTAATGTGTATGCTGCTTCTCCACTGGCTAGAAAATCGGATTCTCCCAACATTTCTATTAATGGTCTGAGGGCTTTCTCGTCCATTAGATTTTGATAGGAGTACATTAAAAGAGCGAAAGTGGCGTTTTGACGCACATTTTTACTTTTATCCTCCATCAGAGTAATCAACTTATCTAGAGCCGATTTTTTTACCAATCCTTGCTCTGCGTATCTTCCAAGTGCATAAGCTGCTGTTCCTCTAACTCTGGGGTTTTTATCTTCTAACAGTGTTATTAGGGGCTCTAGTGCCCTCTCATCAACCATCTCTCCTTCAGCATATCTGCCGAGAGTTTCAGCTGCCCTTTCGCGGATTTTTGTATCCTTATCTAACAGTCTATTTATAACGTGTAGAAGCCCATTCTCCGGCATTGACCTTTCCCCATTTTTCAAAAGTAGTATAAATTTGGCCCGTGCTTATTGTCATATTCTACTATATTTTGTGAATATGAACTTTTCGTATTTGCATTATTGATTCCAGAAATAGGATATTAATTATTTAAAAAATAGATTAGACGTTCTTGATTGCGTTCAATCTCTCAGGCTTTTCCGGCATTTTCCATTCCCAAATAATGTTCCCGTTTTTACGGGTATAGGTGAGTAGATTTTGTTTAACCATTTCCGCAATCTCGTTGTCAATGTATTGCTTTGTGAAGTTGTTTTTTATTCCTCGGTAATTGTATAGATTATACGCTAGGTGTTTGATGGGTTTTTCTCCATCATCTTTGAATTTGCCATAGTTCTCTATTAGATCATTCTTCAGGAGGTGCCAAGCAAGTGACCTTCTCCTTCTAATTGCAACATCTCGAAGGTCTGCCTCGCTGGCTTTTCCGGCTTTTTCGGATTTTATCTGGTTTTTTACATATTCCGTTACGCCCTTATAGAAGTCTCTTACAATTTTGTTCATATACTCTGCCGAGGCTCCCTCTGTTTCAGTTACCGCTCTATTCGCATCATACCTTAACCAATTATCTGTGAGGATTCTTATTCCATATTCATCCGCCCGTTCTCTGACCTCAGTTCCAGGGAATGGGGCTAAGACGTGGTAGCCGTAGTAGGTTCCCAGACTCTTTGCGAAGTCCATTGTTTCCCGTATGGTTTCTTCTGTTTCTCCCGGTAATCCAATTATGAATGATGAGAGGACTCCAATACCTACCTCTTTTGCGATTTCAGTTGCTTTGCGTACCTGCTCTAGGGTTATTCCCTTTTTGCTTGCTTTCAGAATTTCAGGGTTTCCGCTCTCAACACCGTACTGAATGAATATGCATCCTGCTTCAAACATTTTTTCCAGCATCTCTTTGGTTACCGTGTTGACACGCGCATTGGCACTCCACTTAAACTTCAACCCTCTGCTAATAATCTCGTCGCAAACCCCGAAAACATGTTTCTTATTGACGGTGAAGGTGTCATCTTCTACAATTATTTCATCGAAACCATAATCCAGAATCTCCTCCATCTCATCCACACAGAGCTTAGGGTCACGGAACCGCATCCTCTTACTGGTCATTTTGGGACCAACACAAAAAATACACCTATTAGGGCAACCCCTACCGGTAACCATACTGCACCCGGTTTGGTAAGCAATATACTTGGATAAAGGTATTAAATGTCTGGCAGGGAAGGGTAACTCATCCAAGTTCATCAACAATTCCCGGTCAGAATTTCTAATTATCTCCCCGTCCTCTCGGTACGTTATACCCTTAATATCCTTTAAATCCCTACCCTCAACAATGTCTAGAAGTGTGTATTCACCCTCTCTTCTAACTATAATATCGATCCAAGGGGCTTCGGTTAGAACCCATCTATCTGCAAAGGTGGCGTGTGGTCCTCCAATAATTGTGGTGGCTCCCTCATCCTTTGCGATTTCCAGTATACGCTTAGCGTGAGGATAATTCATGGTAACCGAACCGGCTCCCACTATATCCGGTTTGTACTCTCTAATTTTGTCAAGAATTTTTTCTCTGGAGAATTTGTAGACCACCATGTCTAGTATGTCCACTTCGAATCCTCTATCCTCAAGAACAGCGGCAAGATAAGTGAGCCCTAAGGGAATTGTGGGGCACTCGGTGAAAGGATACGGCGTGTTGATGAGAAGAGTCCTCATTGACATAGTGCAACAACCCTAAATCTAGTACTTAAGTTTTACCCAAATTACATCCAAGGAATCTCAGTAAACCATTAATTGATCAAAAGTTTTTCAGACTGAATTCTTCCAATTAATTTATAAATTGGGTGTAATCTCTAATTTTAGAAAAGTTTTAAGAAAAAAATATTCTTTGGAGGATTTGCTATGTTGGGTGATATTAATATCGATAGAGTTAACCAGCTGATAAGCAAAGTTAGTGATGTTTCCTCCAGACTTCTTTCAGAAAGGACACTCGTAGAATCACAGTTATTCAACGTCACTGCTTATAACGGTTTGTCCTGTTTCCAGCTTTACAACGGATACCAGTACCAGATTATGAAAGGGTTGGCAAAACACATCGATCCCGCTGAAATAGGGAGGCGAAGCAAAACACTGGCAATGATACCAAACACTCTGGGTATGTGGGCATTTATAGGGTTGTACATGCTTGGAAGGATGCAGACACTATGGGAGCTGGGAGGACCGGAGAACGAGCCCGAAGAGAGAAAGAAGGAGGTTAAATTCATGCTCGATTTCTGGCAGAGAATGGCTAGCGCATACTATGATGGATGCCTCTACGCTGAGGATAACGGATTCAAGGTCAACGTGCTCCCCGGTTCAATATTAAACATGGTTAAGGATAATCTTGTTGAGCTGGAAAAAGATAAGATATCCAAGTTGAAAAGAGTCATGGCTCAGTTACAGTTGACTGCGTTTCTCTACTATTGTGAGTGCAGGGCATCGATACACGAGATGGGACCCTACAAGATAAGCGATGATGAGATACTCATATTCCGAGAATTTTCCCCATTATGGGATGGCACCAATCTTAAATTCGAATGGGGAGATTTGGAAGCAAAATCTCCAATGCCGAACATCTGCTTCGCTTTAACTCTCAAGGGAATAAAATCAGTTGAATTCACTGATTACGGAACAATGTTTATCAAACCCGAAGACTACACTGACAACATTCGAAAAGTGGCTATGTTTACCCGCAGAGGCGACAAAATAGAACCCGTGGGACTGGATATGCTTGAACCTCTAAACCAGTTTGCAACAGATGCACAAACCGAACTCTACCTTAAATTCGCCGAGTGGCCAGAAGAAATGAAGATTCTCTCAGGAGCAGAGGTTTTCACAACATATCTTTTCGTCTTCACAGACCTAGCTGGCATAACAGACAAAATAAAATTCGGCATAAATAAAGAAACGAGGGAAAAATGGTTCCCAAGAATCATGACTGAATGGAAAATAATGCACCCCTCCTGGGCGCGAATCTTCAGACCAAAAGAAGAGTGGGCAACAGATCCCACATTCTACTGGATGATAGAAAAATGAGTGCAAAAAGAACCGTGGAAGACTCAGAGGAATACCCACACGATTACCCCTCAAGGCTGGACTGGAAAGAATCCTGGTACTTCACATACATGGATCCGAAAAACAAGATATGCGGAGTTTTCTACATATCCCACTACCCAAACAACGGACGAACAGATTACCTCACAACATACTCGGTGGACGGAAAACTTGATGGATACATGAACTCAACAGGAGTAAGCGGGAAACTGAAAGAAATTACGGATGGAAAGTTAACCTTTGAATTAGTAAAACCCAATCAGAAATGGAATGTTATCCTAGAAACCGAGAAGATCAACATGGATTTCGCATTCTTTGGAAGGTTTCCCCCATTTCGTTTTGACTCCGCGAAAGCCTACGCCAAGGACATTCTTGAACAAGAACACTACGAGCAGAGCTGCAAGGTGAACGGAACGGTCAAATTTCCTGACGGGTTCTCCATAAAAGTTGACAGTTATGGCCATCGTGACCACTCATGGGGCCTAAGAGACTACTCACAAATAACAAAATGGGACTGGATGCAAGCCCAATTCAATGACTATGCGATGAACATAATAAGACTAACAATCGGTAAAAAAACCGAAATCAGCGGCTTCTTATCAACCAAAGACGGTAACACTGAAATAGTAGACAGCAGGATCGAAACCAAATACGAGGAAGATCAGAAAACACCCAAGTCGTCAACATATCGGGCGATAGACGAGAATGGACAGTCCCGAACAATCTATTCCAAGAAGATTTATGGAATAGTATACCCCCCAAGACAGTTTAAAGGAGGAATTCGCACAGACATTTACGAGAACTTTTCCGAATTTGAAAACAAGGGAGAAAAGGGAAAGGGTTACGGGATTTCGGAATATCTGGTAACGGTAAAAGTCTAAGAGTGACTAGAATATCTTATCTACATTCCAACACGCATTCTTTGTTTATCACTGCTCTCGTAGTAATAGCGTTTTACTGTCTCCCAATTACTTTATAAGGCGATTATATACTTTTAATAGACAATATTAAGAGGTATTGAAAATGTCCTATAAGAAAGTTGCTGAAGGCTTAATGAGTTGCGAAAAAGAAGCTGAGGGTGAACTCGTAGTAATAAAGAGTGTTCAGGATGTGGTTTCCCTCCTCAAATCGGGAGCGCAAGGAAAGATACCTATCGTTCAGGATGCTGGAACCACAACACTAGCACCGGTACTTTCTCGCGTCTCTGGTGTTGTTTGCTTATCCGGAGGTCTAGGTGCTCACTTGGCCATAGTTACCAGAGAGTTCGGTATACCGGGTTTGATGGGTACCACAATCCAATACGAGGGGGAACTCCATGGTAAAAAAGCTAAAATCATAGTGTGCAAAAATTCGAAGGGTGAATTACACATATTAGAAGATTAGTTAAATCGAAGAATATCCAAGTCTATTCTAATTATAATTTTTTAACATCTTTTTAAAGAAAATCTAGTCGTAAAGTTTTTTATATAAGATAATTATACTTTTCCTGAAAAATTGTAGGAGATTTTCTTGATGGATGTTAAGGAGGCTAATGAGCTTATTCGGCATGTTTCAGAAGTTGTGGATTACCAAGTCACGCATAGGGGGCTCTTGGAATCGCAGCTCTTCCCGGTCACCGCATACATCTGTGTATCCTTTTATAACAGCTACGATATACTCTATGGTATTTTAAAAAGAGTATCGGAGAGGACTACTCCCGAGAAGATGGGTAAGGAGAGTAGAAAGATGCTCTCAGAACTGCATGCAATGACCCTTTTCTACATCCCCTTATATTACATGTGCGGTAGAATGGGCGAAATATTTGCCAATAGTGGAGATCCGAAGAGCGAACCCAAAGAAAAGAGGGAGCAGACTATTTTTATACTCGACTTTTGGAGAAGATTGGCCTCCTCATATTTCCCAGGAGGCAAGTTAACGGTTAATGATTCTAATTGGAAGAACCTAGCTCTGAATCAATCCGATGTGGACTGGGGTAAAGAACAAATCATAGATATAACCCCCGAGGAAGGGGCTAAGATTAAAAGGATTATGACGAATCTAGAAGTTTACGCATTTTTAGAAGAGTGTGAAGCAAGAGCCAAACTCTGTGACCACGGACCCTACAATATGAGTAAAAATGAAATCCTAGTTTTCAGTGAAATATTACATCTCTACGACGGAGGAAAACCACACTTCCCCTGGTCGGCGACAGAAGCCAAGGCACCCTACAGCAACATCGCCTATGCCTTCCGATTAAAAGGTGTAAAAACAAAATTCGACGATTTTTCAACCATGACCACAGATCCCGTGTATTTCACAGAAAAAATTACTGGGGTAGCCTTGTTCACCCGGGACGGAGACAAAGTGAAACCATTAGACCTAGATGTATTGGAAGCATTCAACGATTTCGCTCAAAAAGCGCAGGCAGAACTGTACCTGAAATTTTCTGAATGGGACAAAAGACAACGCCTAATCGCGGGAGCATTTGCCTACTGTTACGGATACGCTAGGTTCACCAATTTCGTGGGCATTACAAATAAAATAAACTGGGACCTCACAGAGAGAACAATGAAAAAGTATGTGCCCTTCTTTATGGAGAACGATTTCGACCCTGGAATACCGAGACTCTTCAGAAGCGAAGAAGAGAAAAAGGACGATCCCTCACTCTACTTTATAGCCGAAGACTGAACTAAAAAATGGGTAAATATGAAAAAAGGTACTAATCAACAATTTTCTGGAATCGTTATCCTTCTGGTTTAATAAGCTTCTAGCTTACGTTTTTTTCTTTTTACCTATTTGTACCCATTTCCAAACTATCTGGTGATCATTGGAATCATATTCCAACAATCCTTCCTTGATAAACTGGCTAATCACCAATTCGACCTGATCTCTGGTTAAGATGTTTGATACAGATTTGAAGGAGTGCATTTTGTCCACGAGTAGTTTAAGTGGTTTTTCTCCATTATTTTCCAGGACTCCGTTCCTCTCGATGTGGTCGTTTTTCAGGAGCAGCCAGGCAAGTTTGCGTCTTCTCCTTAGGTTTATTTCCGCCACCATTTCAGGTGTAGCCTTTCCCTCAACCACATCTCTTTCAGTGTCTCTTATACAAGATTCTATGGCCTCATTGAACTCTCCCACCACCTTGTTTAAGAGTTCTCTGGGGACTTCATCACTCTCTGTAACGGCTTGGTTTGCATCGTATCTCAGAAAATCATCGTGAAGTATTCTTATTCCAAATTCCTTGGATTTTTCTCTTACCTCTGTTCCCGGGAAAGGAGCAAGAATATGGTAACCATACGCAGTATCAAGTTCTGCACCAAATTCTAGGGATTCCCTCATGGTCTGGGGTGTTTCTCCTGGCAGTCCCATTATGAATGAGGCTAGTACCTTTATTCCCCCTTCCTTAGCAATCTTAACCCCTTTTCTTATCTTATCCCGAGTCTGCCTTTTTCTCGCCAGTTCCAGTATCCTGTGGTCACCACTCTCCACGCCGTAACAGAAATAGTAACATCCCGCCTCTCTCATTTTCTCTACCAGTTCTGGGGTGACCGTGTCACATCTTGAGAATGCGGCCCAGTCAAACTTTAATCCTCTGCTAATTATTTCATCGCAGATAGCGAAGACATGTTTGTGATTCATCGTCAACTGATCATCTTCTACGCAGATGTCCCTAAATCCCAGACTAAGAATTTCCTCAATCTCGTCTACAACCAGTTTTGGATTGCGATAGCGAACTTTAGAACCAACCATTTTGTGTCCTACACAGAATATACAGTGATAGGGGCATCCGCGAGCAGTAACCATACTGGCCCCGGTCTTGTAAGCATGGTATTTCGCCAGCGGCAGAAGATGACGCGCTGGAAAAGGTAGCTCATCTAGATTCTGTATAAACGGTCTATCCGGATTAACAATGATTTCCCCATCTTCCCTGTAAGTAATGCCTAGAATATCCTTGAAGTCTTTTCCTTTAACCAGGTCTAGTAAGGTGTACTCTCCTTCCCGTCGGACAATAACGTCAATATAGGGTGCCTCAGTCAAACACTCTTCATCCCAGAAAGTAACGTGGCACCCGCCCATAACAGTCGTAGCTCCCATTTCCTTGCAGATATTAAGCGCCTTTAAAGCGGTGGGATAATTCATAGTAACCGGTCCTGCACCACAAATATCTGGTTTAAACTCTTGGACTTTCTCTTTGATTTTTTTTCTAGAAAATTTGGAAATAACCATGTCCAGTATCTCAACTTCGTACCCGTTTTTCTCAAGCACTGCAGCCAGATAAGTTAATCCTAAAGGTAGAGTGGGGCATTCCGAGAATGGGTAAGGCGCATTTATCAACAAGGTTCTCATAATAGACTACTGTCTCAATTAATGATTCAAATAGGTTCATCGCAAATACATCAAATAAAATACTTAAAGTTTACGTAGACATAAAAAAATAACTCAACATAGTTTCCAAACTGCATATCAGGAAAACCGTGAATTGTTATCTCTTACGGATTCTATGCTCTTTTTATTTGATGCTTATCCCGCCTACCTATTTTAGTCCAGAACCATGTTATCAAGTGGTCGTCCCGCGTATAGTTAAGAATACCCTCATTATGCATTTTTCCTATTTCCTCGGCAAGTTGATCTTTTTTTAGAATTGATAAAACGGCCTTAAGTCTGAAAATTTTTTCCGTCAGTAGCTCAACAGGATTTCCAGAATCTGAAAACTTGCCACGCCGCTCAATGTAATCATTTTTCAGTATATGCCAAGCTACCATTCTACGCTTTCTAAGCTCTATTTCTTCATCATCCCTCTTGCTCAGCTTACCCTGCTTTTTAAGTTCCTCTTTTCTTTCTATAGCCGCTTCTATAGAATCATTAAATTCCTTAACAACCTTATTTATGTACCCAGCGCTCACATCATTTGTCTCCGAAACGGCCTGATTACAATCATACCTCAACCAGTCATCATGGAGAATTTTTAAACCCAGGTCCTCGGCTTTCTCCCTAACTTCCGTACCCGGGTAAGGCGAGAGAATGTGGAAACCGTACAAGTTGCCCAGAGATTTCCCAAAGTTTAGAGACTCCTTAATAGTTTCCATCGTCTCGCCAGGAAGTCCCATAATAAAAGAGGAAAGACTCTCTATACCCGCCTCATTAGTTAGAGTTATACCCTTTCTTATTTTCTCCAGAGTTGTTCTTTTCTTCGCCATGTCCAGTATCCTTTGGTTTCCACTCTCGACGCCATAACAGATAAAAACGCAGCCCGCTTCCTTCATTTTACTCAGAAGCTCTCTTGTGACGGTGTCCACTCTTGAGTAGGCCGTCCAGGGAACATTAATTCCGCGACTAATTATTTCGTCACAGAAGGCGAAAACTCTTTTATGATTAATTGTTAGAAGGTCGTCTACGATGTTAACTTTTTTAAAGCCATGGTGGTAGACTATTTCTTCAAATTCGTCCACACACAGCTTTATATCCCTAAATCTCGGCTTCCTACCAATCATTTTGTGACCAAGACAGAATATGCAGTTGTATGGGCATCCCCGGCCACTTATCATGTCGCATCCTGCTTTATAGGCTCTATATTTTGATACCGGTACAAGATGCCTTGCTGGGAAGGGAAGCTCATCCAGATTTTCAATCAGCTTCCGGTCAGGATTCCTAATGATTTCTCCCTCTTCTCTGTAGGTTATACCGTCAATATCTTTCAACTCTTTGCCCCCCACCATATCCCGTAGGGTGTACTCGCCTTCTCCACGTACCACAATATCTAGGTAGGGTGCCTCCTGTAGCGCTTCTCTGTCATAGAAGGTAACGTGGCATCCACCCATAATTGTTGTGGCTCCCGATTCCTTACATACTTCAATTACGCGCAGAGCAGTGGGATAATTCATCGTGACCGGCCCTGCACCGCATAATTCCGGTTTGAATTCATGGATTTTCTCCTTAATCTTTGGTATGGAAAATTTTGAAACAAGCATATCTAGAATCTCGACTTCATATCCCTTCTCCTCTAGCACGGCAGCCAGATAGGTCAGTCCTAGAGGCAGGGTTGGCCACTCCTCAAAAGGATAGGGAACATTTATCAGCAAGGTTCTCATACCGATTTGCCCCATCTATATCACGATTCAGATTACTTTACAAAAAACTATCAATAAAATAAAATTTACGTATTTGTAAGAAATTAGCTCATTACTTTTTCAAGCTCGCAGAGAATTCAGATTATCGTTTAGCTACTAAGGGTTATGCAGCAGTACTTCATGATGCCTCCTTCGTCCACTTAAATCCGTCCAGAACCATTTCACAGAGTTATCGTCCCTTCTGTGACTGAGAATTCCCTCCTCAAGCATTTTCCTTATTTCCTCAGCAACCCGATCTTTCGTCATGAAAGATGAGATAGAGCGGATTTTGTAAATTTCCGCTGCAAGGAGTTCAACAGGGTCTCCGCTTCCCATGAACTTGCCATGTCTCACGATGTAATCTCTTTTCAGTATATGCCAAGTGAATATTCTTCTCTCCCTGAGTTCTATGAAGTCCTTCTCTTCCTTGGTGAGTGTTCCCTGCTTTTTATGTTCCTCCTCCTTCTGGTCCATAGTCGCCTGTAATGAGCCGTAAAAATCTTTAGCTACTTTGTTTATGTATTCGGCGCTCGCGTCTTTTGTTTCTGTAATGGCTTGGTTGGCGTCGTACCTCGAAAAGTCGCTGTGAAGAATTTTTAATCCCAGCTCCTCCGCTCTTTCTCTAATTTCAGTGCCGGGATAAGGAGTTAGGATATGGTAACCATACCAATTGCCCAGAGATTTTCCGAATTCTAGGGACTCATTAACCGTTTCTTTTGTTTCTCCCGGAAGCCCTAGTATAAAAGAGGAGAGAGTGGTTATTCCAACCTCATTTGAAATGGAGACACCCCTTCTGATTTTTTCCAGGGTGGTTCTCTTCTTCGCCAAGTCCAGTATTTTTTGATTCCCGCTCTCCACACCGTACAAAATGAAAATGCACCCCGCCTCTTTCATCTTGCTCAGAAGCTCCCTTGTAACGGTGTCCACTCTTGAGAAGGCCGTCCACTGAACTTTAATACCTCTATTAATTATCTCGTCACAGAAGGCGAAAACCCTCTTATGATTAATGGTCAAAAGATCATCCACAACATTAACTAGGTCGAAACCATAGTTGAAGACTATTTCCTCAAGCTCGTCAATACACAGTTTTAAATCTCTAAACCTGGGCTTTCTACCAACCATTTTGCCCCCGACACAGAAAGTGCAATTGTAGGGGCATCCTCGACCGGTCATCATGGCACAGCCGGTTTTGTAGGCTCGGTACTTGGACAAGGGAAGCAGATGCTTCGCTGGGAAGGGAAGTTCATCCAAGTTCTCAATAAATTTTCTGGGGGGATTTTGCATAATTTGTCCGTCTTCCCGGTAGGTTATACCGTCAATATTTTTCAATTCTTTGCCCTTTACAATGTCCAGTAGAGTGTATTCACCTTCCCCCCTTACTACAATATCTAGGTAGGGGGCCTCCTGAAGAGCCGCCCGGTCGTAGAAGCTAACGTGGCATCCGCCCATAACCGTGGTAGCTCCAAACCTTTTACAGACTTCAATGGCACGAAGGGCGGTATGATAACTTATAGTTATCGGGCCCACACCGACGAGTTCGGGTTTATACTCTTTCACTTTGTCAACAATTTTTTTGATAGAAAATCTTGAAACAAGGAGGTCGAGAATCTCAACTTCAAAGTTTTCCTTCTCAAGGACAGCTGCGAGGTAGCAGAGTCCTATGGGAATGGTGGGGCCCTCGTTAAAGGGGTAGGGAACATTTATGAGCAGTACTTTCATGTGGAAACCACCAGATGACTCGAAACAAGACGGGGCTTGTTCTAAAAGCATCTAATTAAATATTATGGTTCTCGGCTTAGTAAGATAAATTTTTCCCATTAGATTTTGCTCTACATGGTGGATGACTATTTTGTGGATTCTATAAGATTTTGTTTTAATGATTTTACCTGTCCGCCTACATCGGTCCAGAACCAGGCCACAAAGTTTTGATTATGCTCATATTTGAGAACACTCTCTTGGAGCATTCTCTTTATTTCTTCGGCGATCCTATCTTTTTTTAGAATGGATGAAATAGACTTGAGTGTGGAAAGTTTTTCTGTGAGTAACTCCACGGGGTCTTTGTTATCCGTAAACCTACCGTACCGTTCTATGTAGTCGTGTTTCAGTATCTGCCAAACTAATCTTCTCCTTTTTAAAAGTCTTACGTCCTCAATATCCCTCTTGGTAAACACATCGTCTTTGGGTTCTTCTCCCCTATCTATAGTATTCTCTATGGCTTTTATGGCCTGCTCTAGTGATTGATAAAACTCTTTAACCGCTTTATTTATGTACTCAGCGCTTACAACTTTTGTTTCCGTAATGGCTTGGTTTGCATCATACTTCGACCAATCGTTGTGCAGAATTTTTAATCCCAGCTCTTCCGCCTTCTCCCTAACCTCCGTACCCGGGTAAGGTGACAGAATGTGGAAACCGTACCAATTGCCCAGAGATTTCCCAAACTCCATGGATTCCTTAATGGTTTCCTTTGTTTCCCCTGGAAGTCCTAGTATAAACGAGGACAGGGTGGTTATTCCCACCTCATTTGAAATGGCGACTCCCCTTCTGATTTTCTCCAGGGTGGTTCTCTTCTTCGCCAAGTCCAGTATTTTCTGGTTTCCGCTCTCCACACCATATAGAATGAAAATGCAGCCGGTTTCCTTCATTCTGGTTAAAATCTCTTTGGTGACCGTGTCCACTCTGGAGAAGGCGGTCCACTCAATGTTAAGCCCCCTCTTGTCTAATTCGTCGCAGAAGGCGAAAACCCTCTTGTGATTAATTGTCAGAAGGTCGTCCACCACATTAATCCTATTGAAGCCGTACTTGTAAACTATTTCTTCAATCTCGTCCACACACTTCACTATGTCCCTAAACCTGGGCTTCTTACCAACCATTTTACCTCCGACACAGAAGGTGCAGCTGTAGGGGCATCCTCGACCGGTCATCATGTCACAGCCAGACTTAAAGGCTCGGTACTTTGATATAGGGACAAGATACCTTGCTGGCCATGGAAGTTCATCCAGGTTCTCAGTAAACTTCCTAGGGGGGTTTTGTATTGTTTCGCCGTTTTCCCTGTAGGTTATACCGTCAATATTCTCTAGGTCTTTGCCCTTTATAATATCTAGAAAAGTGTACTCTCCTTCTCCTCTAACGACTATGTCCAAGTAGGGGGCCTCCTGCAGAGCCTCCCTGTCATAGAAGGTAACGTGGCATCCACCCATAACCGTTGTGGCTCCAAACTTCTTACAAACTTCAATGGTACGGAGAGCAGCAGGATAACTTATGGTAACGGGACCAACACCGACAAAATCTGGTTTAAACTCTTTCATTTTATCCGCAATCTTATTAATAGAAAATCTAGAAACCAAGAGGTCGAGAATTTCAACCTCAAAGCCTTCCTTCTCAACCATTGCTGCAATGTAGCAAAGTCCTAATGGAATGGTGGGGCACTCGTTAAACGGGTAAGGAACATTAACAAGAAGAACTTTCATTCAAACACAACCTGACAACTTGAACAATACTGAATTAGCTGGAACGGTAATAGCCCGAATCATTATACTATGGTGGTAGTTGAGGCTGAGATAAACCTTTCCTTTTAAAACCGGTATTTCCAACTCTGCGAGAGAATGTTATAGGGAATTTAAATCTATAGAATCTTTGTCTCAAACATATTCTTGCTACTTCTCAAGTATTTCTCTTATAGCTCCTTTATTGGCAGAAGAAGTTGTCTTAGCATATAACGCTAGAAATCCTTTCTCGACTTTGGGTTTGGGCGGCTTCCAAATCTTCAATCTTTTCTTAATTTCTTGGTCATCCAGTTTAACATTCAATTTTCTATTCGGAACATCTATCTCAATTATGTCCCCTTCTGCCAATACCGCTATTGTTCCGCCCTCTATAGCTTCTGGAGACACGTGTCCGATGCATAGTCCCGCTGTCCCGCCTGAAAATCTTCCGTCGGTTACTAGGGCGACAGACCTGTTCAGGTCGCTTTCTGAAATCTTTATGGTGATCATAAGCATCTCCCGCATTCCGGGACCGCCCTTTGGGCCTTCATATCTTATAACCACCACATCGCCGGGTTTTATTTGGTTCTCATCGAATGCTTTATGGCAGTCTTCCTCAGACTCAAAAATTCGGGCCGGTCCACTGTGGGCTAACATGTCCGGGTGAACAGCCGATGCCTTTACTACAGCCCCGTCCGGAGCCAGGTTGCCGTAGAGAACCGCTATTCCACCCTCCTTCATGAATGGCCGATCAATAGGTCTTATCACTTCGTCATCTTTGACAATAATATCCTTAAGGTTTTCCCCAACTGTTTTCCCTGAAACAGTGATGGCTTCAAGGTGTAGCAGACTCTCAAGTCTCTTCATCACCGCCGGGATTCCTCCCGCCTCTTCTAGATCAGTAAAATTGCGTGGACCATTCGGTTTTATTCTGCACAAATTGGGGGTTTCACGGCTAAGCCTATCGAAGTCTTTAAAATCGATTTTTACATTCACCTCATTAGCAACAGCGGGTAGGTGAAGGGTGGTGTTAGTTGATCCACCAATGGCCATATCGACTTTAACTGCGTTCTCGAAAGCTTCTTTAGTTAATATTTCTGAAGGCTTGACGCCTTTTTCAACCAGTTTCATTATTTGGAGACCCGACTCTTTGGCGATACGCGTTCCCTTCGACTCTGTGGCAAAGTATGTTGCGCAGCCGGGAAGAGACATTCCCAATGCCTCAGTCATACATCCCATGGTTGTGGCTGTGCCCAGAACATTACACGCTCCAGGGCCGGGGCATGCTGAACTAACCTTGCCCAAAAATTCTTCTGGCGATATTTCGCCACCTAAGAATTGATTATACACTTTTGCCAGATCGAAAACCACTATTTCTTCTCCTCGGTACTTTCCGGGGCGCATCTGTCCCCCTGTAACAAATATGGTAGGAATATCAACGCGGGCGGCACCCATGAGCATGCCTGGAACAATCTTATCACAGGTACATAAACAGACCATTCCACTGAAAAGTTCCGCATGTCCTTGAACCACGGCCTCTACTGAATCAGCAATCAAATCTCGGCTCGGAAGAGGATAACGCATCCCAGAGGCTCCCTCCGAGTATCCGTCACACAAGGCGATGGTGTTAAACTCCATGGGAGTTCCTCCACCGGCTCTTATTCCCGCTTTGACCGCCTCAGACACGCTATTTAGATGAACATGGCCCGCAACAATATCTGTCCACGAGTTTGCTACAGCTATTACTGGCCGCTGCATTTCCTCTTGAGTGAATCCAATACCTCTAAACAAAGGATACATTACTTTTCTAAACATGATTTAACCTCCAAACGTGATAACCTTCCCTGTTTCCCTACCTCTTAAGCCTAGTTTCATCCTCAATGAAAAGCCAACTAAGACAATGGGATTAACAGTTTTTCCGTTCTTATATTTTACAACAACTGTATTCACAGGATTACCTTCGCATGGAGCAATACTCCTTTTATAAGATATATTCTGATACTTTATTGTATATTTAGTTTTCTTTTTCTTCTAAAAGTGTATTAAAGGTATGGAGCTTGAGAACATGGTTATGTAGTCTACAATACTTTTGTTGGAGCTATCCTATTTTTTAACGAGGTTTTTTATCAGCTCTAGGGCTTCACCCAAAATTTTGTCTCCTTTTTTGGCATCATCCGCCTTTGTGGAGGCAATAATTCTCATTCTAACCCGCTCCCCGAAACCCGAAGGATAAGACTTTATTGAAACCTCCGGGAACTTCTCCATAACTTCTCTGAAAATTGGGGCAAGCGCTGGCTCATCACCAACATCCACCACAAACTCTGCTATTCTAACAACACCCTTCAATTTCTCCGACAAAAGGGGAATGGACATCTCAAGGATGTACATCATCTCCGAGGGAACTCCCGGCAAAACGAGGATCCTAGTGGGGCCCTCTGTTAAAAATACTCCCGGGGCGACGCCCACCGCATTAAAAATGGGAGTACTATCCCCCGGCAGAAGAGCCATCTTCTTCCTATCCTCTGTAATATCTGGAGTAGAAACATGATCCATTTCAAATAGTTGGCGATACTTGTCCTTAACCATCTCCAGAGCCCTGGGCTCAACGCTCATCCTCCTTCCCAAAGCCTTTGAAAGTGCCTCTAGGGTAATGTCTCCAGGAGTGGGCCCCAGCCCACCAGTGATAACGATAAGCTCCGCATCTTTCTCCAAACATTTTTTGACAATCTCCTGGATCTCTTTTAAACTATCAGGCACCACACTGATACCAGAGACCTCAAATCCGAGCCCGGTAAGCCTCTTAGAAATCCAGTGACTATTATAATCAAGCGTCCGTCCCGATAATAGTTCGTCTCCCACGGCAATAATAAAGGATTTCAACACATTACCCTCCAAAAAATATGTTTTTTTCCGTTTTAACTCACTTTCCG